>JBFMCT010000025.1 GCA_040754375.1 Actinomycetota bacterium | reverse complement strand
CTCCACCCCCGCGCCCGACGGGCCGCCGGCCAAGCGCTCCCGGCGAGCCACCAAGGCCGCGGCCCAGGCCGAGGAGGGCACCACCGCGTCCGGGGCGGTGATGGGGGGCCCTGCGGCCAAGCGGCCCCGCAAGGCGGCCGCCCAAGTGGGCCCAGCCGGGCCGGCTGACGCGGCCGCCGGTGCCGCGGGCGTGCGCCCGGGCCGTGCCGGCGAGGCCGTGGTGGGCGGGACCCCCGCCAGTACCGTGCCCGCCAGTACCGTTCCCGCCAGTACCGGGGCCGTCACCGATGAGCCGCCGGCCAAGCGCTCGCCGGGCCGCTCCAAGGCGGCCACGGCCGACGAGCCCTCGAACACGGCCACCGCCGGGGCCCCGGCCAAGCGCGCGGGCCGTGCCCGCAAGGCCGAGGGGCCCGCCTCTCGGGGTGCGGGCTCCGGTGGGACCGAGCCGAGCGACGTGCCGGTTGCCCGGCCGCGAAAGGCCGCCCCGCCCCAGCCGGGGCCGTCGGGGGACGACGGCGGTCTGGCTCCGGAGGCACCGGCCAAGGCGGCCCGGCGCTCGGGCAAGGCGGTGCCGCCCAGCAAGAGGTCCGCGGTGGTCGGTGCCGGGGAGGCCGTCCCGGCGGCGCGCACGAGCCGAGCCCGTAAGCCGGCGGGCCTCCCTGCCCAGGAGGGCCCTGCACCGGCGAAAGCGGCCAAGAAGGCGGCCCGTGGCCGACGGGCCCAGCCGGCCGGATAGCCCAGGGCGGCCCATCCCTGCCCAACCGGTGTACAGAAAGCGTCAGAACTGGCGCGTTTCGCACGCCGGTTGGCTGTCTTAGGAGGACTGGACCTGGCTCACGACCTGGCGGAAGACGCCGGGAGGCAGGGCGCCGGGGACGAGGATCTGGCGGGCTACGAGCCAGGCGGGCGTGCCGGTCACGCCCACCTCGCCCGCCAGGGTGGCGGCCGCGGCCAGAGGTGCCTGCATCTCGCCGGCCTCGACGGCCTGGCGGGCGGCGGCCGCCCCCGCACCGCAGTCCACCAGCACGGCGTCGACCACCTCAGGGTCGTCAAGGGGACGGTTGTCGACGAAGTGGGCCTCGAACAGGCCCCGCTCGACGGGCAGGAACAGGTGGGGTTCGTTGACCCGCACCCACTCGGCTGTCTCCAGGGCCCGGCGGGTGTTGGGCACGCGGGCCGGGCGGTGGAAGGCCATCCCCGCGGCACGGCAGGCCGTCTCGATCCGTTCGTACATCTCCAAGGCCTCGCCGTAGCGGCTCGCCCAGCGGTCGGCCAACGTCAGGCCGCCGACGGGGATCTCGGGGTGGATCTCCAGGGGGAGGCTGACGACCGTGACCCCGAGGTCGCGCAGCAGGGCGGACCGGTCCAGGCCCACGTAGCACCACGGTCAGAGGAAGTCGCTCCAGACGACGGCGTCGATGGTCACCGAGCGTAGGCTCGTCGGCCGTGCGCATCGCCACTTGGAACGTCAACTCCCTCAAGGCCCGCCTGCCCCGGGTCGAGGAGTGGCTGGCCTACGCCCAGCCCGACGTGCTGTGCATGCAGGAGACCAAGCTGGCCGACGGGGCCTTCCCAGCCCTGACGTTCGGGGCGCTCGGCTACGAGTCCGCCCATCACGGCCAGGGCCAGTGGAACGGCGTCGCCATCCTCAGCCGGGTGGGCCTGGCCGACGTGGTGGCCGGGTTCACCGACCAGGCCGAGGACGAACAGACCGAGGCCCGCCTGCTGTGGGCGACGTGCGCCGGGGTACGGGTGGCCAGCGTGTACGTGCCCAACGGGCGCCAGGTGGGTAGCTCGCACTACGACGAGAAGCTGGAGTGGCTCGGTCGCCTGCACCGCCACATGGTCTCGGCCTGCGACGCCCAGGCCCCCCTGGTGGTCGCCGGGGACTTCAACGTGGCGCCCGACGATCGTGACGTGTGGGACGTGACCAAGCTGCACGGGGGGACTCACGTGAGCCCGCCCGAGCGCCAGGCCGTGGCCGACCTGCTCGACTGGGGCCTGGTCGACACCTTCCGCCTCAAGCGCCCCGAACCCGGCATCTACTCGTGGTGGGACTATCGGGCCGGTGACTTCCACCAGGGCCGGGGCCTGCGTATCGACCTCATGCTGGCCACCCGCCCGCTGGCCGAGAGGGCTCAGTTCGCTCTTATCGACCGGTTCGCCCGCAAGGGCAAGCTGCCCTCCGACCACGCTCCGGTGCTGGTCGACTTCGACCTGTGATCCTCAGGCCGACAGGTCGGCCCTGAGCTTGGCCAGGCCGCTGCCCAGCGCCTCGCGCAGTTCGGCCCGGCTCAGCCCCATGGCATGGTGGAGCTCCTTCATCGAGCGGGGCGGCGCGCCGTCGAGCCCGTAGTGGGCGAACACGACCTCGCGCTCCAGCGGTTCGAGCGAATCGAACAGGTGGGCGGGGGCCGCCTTGAGCAGCATTGCGTCGTCGTCCACCCCGGCCGCGGGGTCGGCGACCTCGGCGGCGGCGTCCGGGTAGGGCCAGCCGTCGTCGTTGGGCCAGATGTAGGTGCTCATGGTTAGTTGTCGCGCCTACGGGGCCAGCCGTCAACGGTCCGGGGCCAGAAATCCCCCCTGTTGCCAGCACTTTCGGGTTCGTTGTCGGGCCGGTGCCCGGGCGGTAGGGTGAAGGTGTACCCGCCCGCGGGGTGGGCGACCTTTGCCGGGCTCCCGGCTGGAGGGCTTATGTCACGGGCGAGGCAGGGGCGGGACCACCGGGGCGTCGAGCGGCAAGGCCGACGTGTGGCTGAGGGAGCGGTCCGCGGTGTGGGGGTGCACCTGCAGCAGGCGGCCGGCAACCGGGCCGTGGCCCGCATGGTGGCCGTGGCCCAGCGCTCGTTGCGGGTGGGCCACACCGACGACCCCCTCGAGCGCGAAGCCGACGCCGCCGCCCTCGACGTGGTGCGGGCCCTGCGTTCCCCGGCACCCGGGGCGCAACGGGCGACCACCGTCCGCCGGTTGCCGGTGTGGCGCGCCGCCGCGGGCCACGACCATGACAACGGGGGCACCGTGGCCGAGGTGGGCCTCGAAGGGGGCGAGCTCGGGGCGGCCACCGAGGCGGCTCTGCGCACTTCCCAGGGCGGCGGCCGTCCGCTGGCCCCCGCCCTCCAGTCTGACCTGGGCGGGGCGTTCGGTGCCGACCTCAGCGCCGTGCGGGTCCACACCGGGGCCCGGGCCGCGGCCTTGAGCGACACCATGGCGGCCCGGGCGTTCACCGTGGGCCGCGACGTCTACTTCCGAGACGGCATGCCCGACACGGCCAGCACGGGCGGCATGCGCCTGTTGGCCCACGAGCTGGCCCACACGGTCCAGCAAGGGGCTTCACCCGTCACCCGCCTGCCCGACGAGGACTGACAGCCCCGCCATCGGGCCGTCAACCCGGCCACGGTCGTCAGGGACGGCCGGCCGCCGCCCGCCGGAACGCCGGCCGCTAGCCCCGGTCGGGATCACCCGGGCCACTGCTGCCTGTGGGGCCGCCGGCCCGGCCCCGGTCGGGATCACCCGGGCCACGGTCGTCAGGGACGGCCGGCGACCAGCGAGAGCAGATCGGCGCCGTAGCGCTCGGCCTTCACCGGGCCCAGCCCGGGCAGGGCCAGGAGGGCGTCGCGGTCGCGGGGGCGGGCCTCGGCCACGGCCGCCAGGGTCGTGTCGTGCAGCACGAGGTAGGCGGGCACCCCCGAGGCCCGGGCCGTGGCCGCCCGCCACGTCTTGAGGGCTTCGAGGACCACCGGGTCGGCATTGCGGCCCACCTCGGGCACGAAGGGCCGGGCCTCGCGCAGGCGGGTGCGGTCGCGGGCCAGTTGTCCGCGCCAGTCGGGCGGGGGGCGGCCCTCGGCCAGGGCCTGGACGGTGGCCTCGATGCGGTGGAGGTAAGGCGAGGGCGAGCGCCCCTGGGCCCGGGCGCCGAACGTGCGCTTCTCGGCCCACGAGCAGTGAAGCTCGCGCCGCGAACGGGTCAGGGCTACATAGAGCAGGCGCCGCTCCTCGGCCCGGGCGGCGGTCGACTCGGCGTGGCCGATGGGCATGAAGCCCTGCTCGAGGCCGGCTACGAACACCACCGGCCACTCCAGGCCCTTGGCCGCGTGGAACGTGGCCAGCTCGACGGCGTCGCCCCCGGTCTCGGGCTCCTCCGACCGCAGGGCGGCCACCAGCCACGCAAGGAACCCGGCCACGTGGGCCGCGGTCTCGGCCGCCAGGTGCTCGCGGGCCAGGCGCACCAGGTTGTCGAGGTTGGCAGCCCGCTCGGGGGCGTCGGCCCCGGGCCGGCCCCGGGCCTCGTCGGCCATGGCCACCACGTCGGCCACGGCCTCGGCCAGGGGGGTGGCCGGGGGCAGCCGGCGCAGGTCGGAAAGGGCGTCACGCACCTCGGGCTGGCTGAGGAAGCGGGCCGATCCCCGCACCCGAAAGGGGACCGACGAGGCCCGCAGCGCCTCCTCGAAAAGGACGAGCTGGGCGTGGGTGCGGGTCAGCACGGCGTTGTCGGACCAGGGCCGGCCCGCCCCGTGGCGGTGGCGCAGGGCCCGGGCCACCCCGGCCGCCTCCTCCCGGTCGGTCGGGTAGGAGGTGACGGTCGGGGGCGGCCCGTCGGGCTCGTGGGCCCGGAGCCGGTGGTTGCCTCCGATGACGGCGTTGGCCACGGCCAAGACCTGGGGAGTCGACCGGTAGTTGTCGTCGAGGCGGACCACGGCGGCGCCCGGGTGGTGCAGGGCGAAGCCGGTCAGGTAACCGGGGTCGGCCCCGTTCCAGGCGTAGATGGCCTGGTTGGGGTCGCCCACGACGCACAGGTCGGGGCGCCCACCGCGCCACGCCTCCAGCAGGCGGTACTGCACAGGGTTGACGTCTTGGAACTCGTCGACGAACAGGTGGCGGAACAACCAGTGCTGGCTGGCGCCGAACTCGGCGTCGCTCTCCAGGGCGGCGGCACACAACAGCAGCAGGTCGTCGAAGTCGACCAGGCCCCGCGCCCGCTTCTCGGTCTCGTAGCGCTCGAAGATGGCCGCCACCTCGGCGAACGGGAGCGGGGCGCGCCGCTCGGCGGCCGCCGCCTCGGCCTCGTAACGGTCAGGGCCGACCATGCGGGCCTTGGCCCACTCGATCTCGGCGGCCACGTCGGCCGGCTGCACGGTGGCCCGGGCCGTGCGGGGCAGTAGCGGGGCCAGGACGCGGGCCTTGCGGTCGAGCAGGGCGGGCGGCCGCTCGCCCCGATCGGACCACCGCCGGCGCAGCTGGGCGTAGGCCAGGCCGTGGAACGTGCCCGCGGCCACGCGGTCACGGACCCCCAGCCGGGCCAGCCGGGCCCCGAGCTCGCCCGCCGCCCGCCGGGTGAACGTGAGGGCCAGGACGTGGCGGGGGTCGGCCTCCCCCCGGGCCACCCGCCAGGCGATCCGCCGCGTCAGGACCCGGGTCTTGCCCGAGCCCGCCCCGGCCAGGATGCACAGGGGGGCGGCCGCGGTCGTGACCGCCTCGGTCTGGGCCCGGTTGAGGCCCGCGAGCAGGGAGCGTTGGTCGTCCATGACCCGACCGAACGTACCGAGGGGGTGTGACACAAACGCGGATGGTCGCCCGGCCAGCCGTTCTGGCCCCGGACGCGGGTCGGCCCCGAGTAACCATCGAGCTTTCGCTCTCCGACTTCTCGGGGCCTGACCGTTGTGGCCTTTGCCTGGCGGCTCGGGCGCACTCGCCGGCTGTTGTCTCCTCCTCACCTCGAGGCGGGGGCCTAGGGCCGCCCCCCTCTGCAGGTTTGGGGGTTCTCACTTCCGACAATGGCCACTGTGAACCTTCCCAGCCCGGAAGTCAAGGGGATTTCGCGGAGATTGCGACGGGACGTGGCAGCAGGGCCACCACCGGTGCCCCGCAATGGCTGTCACACCCGGTCGGTAGGCTCCTGGGCATGATCATCGGACTGGACCTCGACGGGGTCGTATGCGACCTGGGCCCGGGGGTGGCCCGGCGCATCGCCGACCGGTTCGGCGTGTCCAGCCACCCCGACACCTGGCGCACCTACGACCTGCGCCTGCTGCGCCTCGATGTCCCCCAGGCTCCCTTCCACGCCTTCTTGGACGAGCTGTTCGCCGACCCAGACCTCTACGACTGCGCGCCGGTGGCCGACGGGGCGGCCTGGGGGGTCTCCCGCCTGCGCCAGGCGGGGTGGGGCGTGGTCGGCATCACCGCCCGCCCCCAGCCCCTGGCCGAGGTCACCCGGGTGTGGCTGGCCCGCCACGGCCTCGATCTCGACGAGGTGCACCACACGCAGGTCGGGTCCAAGTCGGCGGTGGCCGAGCGGCTGGGGGTGTCGGTCACGGTTGAGGACAACCCCCACGAGGCCGACCAGCTCGCCCAGGTGTGCGAGTCGTGGCTGCTCGACCGGCCCTACAACGCCGACTACCGGCTGGAGCGCGCCCGACGGCTGCGTTCGTGGGACGACGCCGTCGGCCGCCTGTGCCAGCTACGGCTGTTCGCATGAGCCACGTGGTGGTCACGGCCGTGGGGCGGGACCGGCCCGGGATCGTGGCCGCCGTCACGCGGGTGCTGGTCGACGAGGGCTGCAACCTCGAGGACACGTCGATGACGATCCTGCGGGGCCAGTTCGCCATGATGCTGGTGGTCGACGTGCCCGCGGGCCGGGGGCCGGCCGATCTCGAGTCCGCCCTTTCCGGGGCCACCGCCCACCTCGACCTGCTGGTCACGGCCCGCGAGATCGGCGATGACACCGGCGATGGCACCGGCGACGGCACCGGCGACGGCACCGGCAAAGAACCCGAGGGCGACCCGTGGACGGTGTCGGTCTACGGCGCCGACCGGCCCGGGATCGTCTATGGCGTGGCCTCGCTGCTGGCCGGCCGGGGGGTCAACATCGTCGACTTGACCACCCGGGTGATCGGCGACCCGGCCCATCCGGTCTACGCCATGTTGCTCGACGTGAGCGTCCCGGCCGGGGCCGACGTGGCCGAGCTGGCGGCCCGCCTGTCCGAGCTGGCCGGGGAGCTGGGCGTCGACTGCACCCTCCACCCCTCCGAAGCCGACATCCTCTGAGTGGCGGTCAGGCCGGTGGTGGCGCTGCCCGACCCGCTGCTCAAGCGCCGGTCGGAGCCCGTCGGAGGGGTGGGCGAGCGCGAGCGGGCCCTGGCCGCCGACCTGGTCGAGACCATGCGGTCCCGGCCGGCGTGCGTGGGCCTGGCCGCCCCCCAGATCGGCGTCAGCCTGCGGGCCTTCGTGATCGACGTGACCGGTCACCGCAAGGCCCGCTCGTGCCACGGCGAGGTGGTGCTGTTCGACCCCGAGCTGGTGGTGGCCCGCGAGCCGGTGGTGGCCCGGGAGGGCTGCCTTAGCGTGCCCGACCTGACGGGCGACGTGGCCCGGGCCACGACCGTCGTGGTGCGGGGCATCACCCCCGCGGGCGAGGTGAGGGTCATCGAAGCCGACGCCTTCGAGGCCCGGGCCCTGCTCCACGAGATCGACCACCTCGACGGCCTCCTGTTCTTGGACCGGGTTTCCTCGCCGGGCTCGGTGTTCCGCCGCAAGGTCTACCGCTGAAAGCCGGCCCGCCCCGGTACCCTGAGCACGTCCATGGCCTTTCCCCGCAAGTACCTGAACGACGGCGAGCAGATCGTGCTCGACATGCGGCCCCACTGGTCGTTCTTCGCGGGGCCGGCGGCCGCCCTGGCCGCCTCGCTGGGCCTGGCCATCGTCGCCCGCAACCTCAATGACCGCATCGTCCAGGGCCTGCTCGTGCTGGCTCTGGTGGCCATGGGCTGGTGCTTCGCCCGCTGGGCCCGGTGGGTCACGACCAACTTCGTGGTCACCACCGATCGGCTCATCCACCGCCACGGGGTGTTCACCAAGCGGGGCCAGGAGATCCCTTTGGAGCGGCTCAACGACGTGAGCTTCTACCGTTCGCTCATCCACCGCATGCTGGGCGCCGGTGACCTGCTCATCGAGTCGGCCGGGGAGCGGGGCCAGCAGCGCTTCGACCACATCGCCCACCCCGAGCGTGTGCAGAACGTGATCCACCGTGAGATCGAGGCCGCCCAGGCCCGCGACGCCGACCGCATCGCCGGGCGCCGCGACCAGGCTCTGACCCCCCTCGAACAGATCGAGAAGCTCGAGGAGCTGCGCCAGCGGGGCGTCATCTCCCAAGCCGAGTTCGAGGCCAAGAAGGCCCAGCTCCTCGACCGCCTGTAGGGCCCGGCGCCCGGCCGGCGAAGTAGCGTCGGGGGACCGTCCCCCCCACCTGAGGAGCCCGCCGATGGCCCGTCCTGTCGTCCACTTCGAGATCATGGGGCCCAAGGATGCCGGTCTCCAGGGTTTCTACACCGACCTGTTCGAGTGGGAGATCAACGCCGACAACCCCATGGGCTACGGCCTGGTAAATGCGGCCGAGGGCGGTATCGGCGGGGGAGTGGGGTCGGCACCCATGGGCCAGACCTACGTGACCGTCTACGTGTCGGTGCCCGACCCCCAGGTGGCCCTCGACCGGGCCGTGGAGCTGGGCGGCAAGATCGCCATGCCCGTCACCGAGATCCCCGGCCTGGTGACCATGGCCCTCTTCTCCGACCCGGCCGGCAACGTCATGGGGCTGGTCAAGGAGTGACGCCTGCGCCCCGGAGGCGGGCGGCGGCGTCGGCCGGGGCCACCGGGTTGAAGTAGACGCCGCTGCCCAGTTCGCCGGCGGCCACGAACCGGGGGGTGGAGGGCGAGCGGTACAGGGGCGCGACCTCGACGTGCAGGTGCGCCCCCGGCCACTGGCCGCCGTCGGTCGGCCGCTGGTGCACCCACAGCATGTAAGGCATGGGCGCGCCGAACAGCCGGTCGAGCCGGCCCAGGGCATCGGCCATCAGGGCGGCCAGCGCGTCGCGCTCCCAGGGGGCCAGGGAGGGCAAGTCGGCCCGGTGGCCCAGGGGGGCCAGCACCATGGCGAACGGCCACGTCGCGGCCTCGGGCACCCACGCCCGCCAGCCCGGCGACTCGGCCACCAGGCGGTCCCCGGCGGGCTCGTAGCAGACGGGGCAAGGGTTGGCTCCCAGCTCCCGGCGGGCCGCGGGCGGCACGTGGGCGAACCCGTAGATCTGGCCGTGAGGGTGGTCGATGGTGGCCCCGACCTCGGCCCCCCGGTTCTCGAACACGAGCACGTAACCCACGTCGGGTCGGGACCCGAGGGCGACGGTGCGCTCGGCCCACAGGTCGACGACCCGGCGCACCCCCTCGGGTCCCAGCCCGGCCAGGCTGGCTCCGTGGTCGGGGCTGAAGAGGACGACCTCGCACCGGTCGCCGTCCATGGCCGGCCACCGGTTGACGAACCACCGCACGTCGTAGGGCTCGGGGGCCTCGGCCCCCCCGGGGCAGAACGGGCAACCCCCGCCCTCCCCACCGGCGCCGTCGCCGCCGTCGGCGCCGGTGCCGTGCTCGGGCCGGTCCTGGCGGCTGGGCGTGATGAACACCTCGGCCCCGGTGAGCGGGTCGTTCACCGGCCCGCTCTGAAACCTGCGCGGGAACCGTGGGCGTTTCGCCCACGGTTCCCGCGCAGGTTTTGTGGTCCCGGCCCGCCCGTTCCGGCCAGGAGGCGGTACTCACCGGCGGCGTCGTGGCCGAAGGCGTCGAGGTCGTGCCACACGGGACTGGCCCCGGGCACCTGGTCGACCCGGTAGAGGCCGAAGCGGTGCTGGTAGCTGCCCCACTCGTAGTTGTCGGCCAGCGACCAGTGGAAGTAGCGGGTCACGGGCACCCCCGAGGCCGCCACCCCCTCGACGGCCGCCAGGTTGGCCCGCAGGAACGAGACCCGGTCCCAGCCGTCGGTGCGGGGGACGGCGTAGCCGTCGACCACCCGGTTGCACAGGCCGTTCTCGGCCACCCACAGGTCGAGGCCGGGCTCGTGGTTGAGCCGGCAGTACAGGGCCAGGGCGTCGGGGTCGACGGTGTCGTCCCAGATCTGGCGCAACGGCGTCCATGCCCGCCCGCCGGCCGTGCGCCGCCCGGGCAGGCGCAGGCGGTGGCCCACCACCGGGTCGTAGAAGTTGAAGGCCACCACGTCGAGGGGCCGGTGGTCGGGCCCCGAGTAGACCTCGGACACGGCCCGGGGGAAGGCCTGGTCGAGGCGCAGGATGCTGGCTGCTACCCGCCGCTGGGCCCCCTCGACGAGGCCGGGGGCGGGTACGGCTGCGTGGTAGGCCCGGCGGCGCTCGGCCAGCCAGGCCCGCAGGTCGCCCCGCTCGACCCCTCGCCACCGGGCCAGCAGCACGTCGGTCGACAGCCGGTCGAGCTCGTAGACCGACAGGGCGTGGTTGTTGGTGGTCACGACCGCGTCGGGCTGGTGGTGGTGGACCGCCCGGTAGGCCAGCACGTGGCCGGCCAGCAAGTGGCCCAGGGCCCGCACGACGTCGCCCGTGCGCCCCACCCGGCCCGGGGGCATGGCCCCGGTGAACCAGCTCTGGAAGGCGAGCACGTTGGGTTCGTTGACCGTGAACCAGTGCCGGCACAGGTCCCCGAGGCGGGCCGCCACCGCGCCGGCCCACTGCCCGAACCGGTCGGGTGAGCCCAACTGCAGCCAGAAGTCCGGCCCCAGCCACCGGGGGTGGGTGAAGTGGTGGAGGGCGAGAACGGGTTCGAGGCCGCGGTCGTGGCACGCCGCCAGGATGGCCCGGTAGCGGGCGAAGGCGTCCTCGTCGATGCGCCCCGGGTAGGGCTCGCAGCGGGCCCATTCGACCGACAGGCGGACCGTGCCGCAGCCGGCGGCCACTGCCCGGTCGAGGACGTGCTCGTAACGCGACCACAGCTCGAGGGCGGGACCAGCCCGGGGCACCCGGCCCTGCTGCTCCCAGTCCCACCAGTTGTTGGCCGGCTGGCCGGGGCCGTTGAACCCGCCCTCGGTCTGGCCCCCCGACATGGCTACGCCCAAGCGGAAGCCGTCCGGCAGGGCCATGGCCCAAGAAGATACGCGCTTGCCGCGCCGGGGGCGCAGCCCCCGTGGCAAGACAGGCCTCACCATCAGGGCCCATCGTGGCGGGCCGGGTAGCGTTCAGCCCATGACGCCGCGGACCCTGGTGGTGTTCCACGCCCATCCTGACGACGAGGCCATCGCCACCGGAGGCACCATGGCCAAGGCGGCCGAGGCCGGCCACCGCGTGGTGCTGGTCGTGGCCACCAGGGGCGAGCACGGCGAGGTGGCCGAGGGTTACCTGAGCCCCGGCGAGCCCCTGTGGCAGCGCCGGGTGGCCGAAACCCACGAAGCCGCCAAGGTGCTGGGCGCGACCCGGGTCGAGTTCCTGGGTTACGTCGACTCGGGCATGGTCGGTACCCCCGAGAACGACGCCCCCGAGTCCTTCTGGCAGGCGGACGTCGAGGAGGCCGCCGGGCGCCTCGCCTCCATCCTCACCGAGGAGGGGGCCGATGTCCTGACGATCTACGACGAGAACGGGGTGTACGGCCACCCCGACCACGTGCAGGTCCACCGGGTGGGCGTGCGGGCGGCCGAGCTGGCGGGCACGCCCCGGGTCTACATGAGCTCCATCGACCAGGACCGCATCCGGGCCCTGTTCGCCGAGGCCATGGAGCGGGGCGACCCTGACCTGCCGGGCGACCTGAACCTCGATGACCTGAACCTGGGCGTCCCCGCCGAGCGCATCACCACCAGGGTCGACGTTCGGGACTACATCGACGTCAAGCGCCGGGCCATGGCGGCCCACGCCAGCCAGATCACCGAGGAGTCGTTCTTCCTGGCTATGCCCGTCGAGCAGTTCGTGGCCGCCTTCGGCGAGGAGGAGTACATCTTCTGCGGCGACCCCGCCCAGGCGGGCCAGAACGACCTGTTCGCCGGGCTTTGACCGTCTCGCTGCGGGCCGTACACGAGGGCTGGTCGTGGGTGATGATCGTGGGTAACGGCCTGGCCGGCCTGTGGGCGCTGGGGGCCGGCCAGTGGCCGTCGCTGCGCCACCGGGCCCTGTGGTGGTTCACCGCCTTCGCCCAGGTGGCCGTGTTCGTCCAGGTGGTCCTGGGCGTGGTCCTGGTCGCGGGCCAGGGTGTCGTCGTCGACCAGTTCCACATGTTCTACGGGTTCGTGGCCATCATCGCCGTGGGGATCATCTACTCCTACCGCCAGCAGATGCAGCACCGGCTGTACACCCTCTACGGCCTGGGCGGGCTGTTCGTCATGGGCCTCGGGATCCGGGCCCTGCTCCTGGGGCCGGTCTGAGGTGGCCGGGGCCGGGCGGGTCACGCTGGTCGTGCTGTTCGGCGGAAGGTCGGCCGAGCACGACGTGTCCTGCGTGTCGGCCGTCTCGGCCCTGCGCGCCCTCGACCGAGGCCGGTACGACATCGTGCCCGTGGGCATCACCGCCGAGGGCCGGTGGGTACGGGCCGAGGAGGCCGCCCGCCTGCTGGCCACCGGCGCCCCGCTGCCCCCCGCCCTGGAGGCGGCCGGCCCCACCCTCGACCCGCTGGCGGCCGTCGCCCCCGGTCCTGGCGGCCAGCCGACGGTCGTGCTGCCCCTGCTGCACGGCCCCTTCGGCGAGGACGGCACCGTGCAGGGCCTGCTGGAGGTGGCGGGGGTGCCCTACGTGGGCTCGGGGGTCCTCGGCTCGGCGGCCGCCATGGACAAGGTCGTGGCCAAGCGGCTGCTGGCCGAGGCCGGGCTGGCCGTGGCCCACTACCTGCCCTTCCGGGAGAACGAGCTGGCGGCCACCACGCCCGCGGCCGTGGCCGCCGACGTGGAGGCCGCCCTGGGCTGGCCGGTGTTCGTCAAGCCCGCCAACCTGGGGTCGTCGGTGGGGGTGTCGATGGCCGGGGACGCCGGTGAACTGGCGGCTGCCCTGGCCACCGCCCTGGCCTACGACGAGTGGGTGCTGGTGGAGGAGGCCGTCACCGGCCGGGAGATCGAGTGCGGGGTCCTCGGCGACCTCGACCCGCGGGCTTCGGTGCCCGGCGAGGTGCGCCCCAGCCGCCCGTTCTACGACTACGAGGACAAGTACGAAGCGGGCACGGCCGAACTGCTGGTGCCCGCGCCCCTATCCGAGGCGGTCACCGCCGAGGTGCAGCGCCTGTCGGTGGCCGCCTTCAGGGCCGTCCGGGCCGAGGGCATGGCGCGCGTCGACTTCTTCTTCGACGAGGGGGGCCGAGGGCTGGTGGTCAACGAGGTCAACACCATCCCCGGCTTCACGCCCATCTCGATGTACCCCCGGATGTGGGAGGCCTCGGGCTTGGCCTACCCCCGCCTGCTCGACCGCCTCGTCGAGCTGGCCCTCGAGCGCCACACCCGCCGCTCGGCCCGCACCGGCCGCCCCCGGACTACAGGTGGACGACTGGGCAGGTGAGGGTGCGGGTGATGCCGTCGATGAGCTGCACGCGGCTCACGACCAGGCGCCCGAGGTCGTCCATCGTGCCCGCCTCAGCCCGGACGATCACGTCGTAGGGACCGGTCACGTCCTCGGCCGAGACCACGCCGTCGATCTTCGAGACCTCGTCGGCGACCTGGGCCGCCTTGCCCACCTCGGTCTGTACGAGCACGTACGCGCTGACAGCCATGCAGCTCCCTTCGTAGGACACCGGGGCGGCCAGCGTAGTGCGGGGCCGGCCCCGGCGGCGCCTGTCGCGACCCCGGTCTCGGGTGGTCACCGTAAGGTGGCTGGCCACAGAAGGAGGTGTCCCATGGTGCACGAGGTGCGGGCCGTGGTGGCCAGGGCCAAGGGCGAGGCGGTAGGCGTGCAGACGGTGCTGGTGCCCGACCCGGGGCCGGGCGAGGCCCTGGTGCGGGTGCAGGCCTGCGGGGTGTGCCACACCGACTTGCACTACCGCCAGGGGGCCATCAACGACGACTTCCCGTTCCTGCTGGGCCACGAGGCAGCCGGCTTCGTGGAGGCCGTGGGCCCGGGGGTCACGTCGCCCCGGCCCGGCGACTTCGTGGTCCTCAACTGGCGGGCGGTGTGCGGCCAGTGCCGGGCCTGCCTGCGGGGCCGGCCGTGGTACTGCTTCGCCACCCACAACGCCACCCAGAAGATGACGCTGGCCGACGGGACGCCCCTGTCGCCGGCCCTGGGCATCGGGGCCTTCGCCGAACGCACCTTGGTGGCCGCCGGCCAGTGCACGCCCGTGGACGCCGCCGCGCCCCCCGAGGTGGCCGGGCTGCTGGGCTGCGGGGTCATGGCCGGCCTGGGGGCCGCCCTGTTCACCGGCGAGGTGGGCCGGGGCGACTCGGTGGCCGTGTTCGGCTGCGGGGGGGTGGGCGACGCCGCCATCGCCGGCGCCCGCCTGGCCGGGGCCACCAAGATCATCGCCGTGGACCGGGTGGCCAAGAAGCTGGAGTGGGCCCGGGGGTTCGGGGCCACCCACACGGTCAACGCCGACGAGGAGGACCCCGTCGAGGCCGTCCGCCAGATAACCGGCGGGTTCGGGGCCGACGTGTGCATCGAGGCCGTGGGCCACCCCAAGGTCATGGAGCAGGCGTTCTATGCCCGCGACCTGGCCGGCACCCTCGTACAGGTGGGCGTGCCCAGCCCCGACATGCGCATCGACCTGCCCATGATCGAGTTCTTCGGGCGGGGCGGACGCCTGCGGCCGAGCTGGTACGGCGACTGCCTGCCTTCGCGCGACTTCCCGGTGATGATCGACCTCTACCTCCAGGGGCGGCTGCCGCTCAACCGGTTCGTGACCGAGACCATCGGCCTCGACGAGATCGAGGACGCCTTCGGGCGCATGGAGCGGGGCGAGGTGCTGCGCTCGGTGGTCGTGTTCGCCGAGGCGGCCGGCTGATGGCTCCCGGACCGGGGATCGAGCGGGTGGTCACCTCGGGCGTGTTCGCCCTCGACGGCCAGCAGTGGGAGGTCGAGAACAACGTCTGGCTGGTGGGCGACGAGAACGAGGTGATCGTGGTCGACGCGGCCCACGAGGTCGGGCCCATCGTGGAGGCCGTGGCCGGACGCCGGGTGACCGCCATCGTGCTGACCCACGGCCACAACGACCACATCAATGCCGCCTTGCCCCTGGCCGAGGACGTGGGCAGCCCCCCCGTCTGGCTCCACCCCGAGGACACGATGCTGTGGCGCCAGGTCTACCCGGCGGCCATGCCCACCCACTGGCTGGCCGACGGCCAGGTCATCACCGGCGGAGGCGTCGAGCTGACCGCCATCCACACCCCGGGCCACAGCCCGGGTGGGTGCTGCTTCTACGACGGGGCCGGCCACCTTTTCAGCGGCGACACCCTGTTCGAGGGAGGGCCGGGCAATACCAGCCGCAGCTTCAGCCACTTCCCGACGATCATCGCCTCGGTGCGTGACCGCCTCCTGGGCCTGCCCCCCGAGACCGTCGTGCACACCGGCCACGGCAACTCCACCACCATCGGGGCCGAGGCCCCCCACCTGGGGGAGTGGGTGGCCCGGGGCCACTGAGGTGGCCGGGACCGAGTCGCCGGGGGCTGGTTCGCCAGGCTCGGTTCGCCGAGCCCGGACTGCCGGGGGCCGGGTCGCCGGGAGGCCGGTCAGCCGGGGGCGCGCCCGTTCGCCGGGGCGGGCCGGATTGCGGGGGGCCTGGCTCCGCTCTCGTAGCCTGGGCCCGATGAGCGACCCGGTAGCCGACCCCTCCGCGCCCGAGGACGCGCCCGCGCTGTCGGCCCTGGCCGTCCAGGGGGGCGACCGGGCACCGCTGGGAGCCGCCCTGCGCCGGGACATCCGCCTGCTCGGCCGCCTGCTGGGCGAGACCATCGTCCGCCACGAGGGCCAGGCCGTGCTCGACATGGTCGAGCGGGTCCGCCGGCTGAGCAAGGCCACCCGGCGCTCGTCCCCGTCGTCGGCCTCGGCTGCGGCCCAGCTCGACGCCCTCCTGTCGGGGACCGACCTGCACACGGCCACCTTGCTCGTGCGGGCCTTCTCCTCGTACTTCCACCTGGCCAATATCGCCGAGCAGGTCCACCGGGCCGACGAGCGTTCCCATCCTTGGGGGGACGAGGGGCCCATCGGCACGGCCGTCGACGACATGGTGGCCTCGGGGGTCACCACCGCCGAGCTCGAAGAGCTCATGGGGCGCCTGGAGCTACGCCTGGTGTTCACCGCCCACCCCACCGAGGCCGTGCGCCAGTCGATCCTGACCCAGCGCCGGCGCCTGGCCCGCCTCCTCGAGCAACGGTCGAACCCCCGGGCTTCCGAGGACGACCGCCGCCGGGCCGAACGGGAGATCGCCGAGGTCGTCGACCTGATCTGGCAGACAGACGAGCTGCGCCGGGAGCGTCCGGGGCCGGTCGACGAGGCCCGCTCGGTGATGTTCTACCTCGACGAGCTTTTCACCGGGGTCGTGCCCGACCTGCTGGCCGACATGGCCGCCCACTTGGCCCGGGCCGGCGTGGAGCTACCGCCGGGCGCGCGGCCGATCCGGTTCGGCACGTGGGTCGGGGGTGACCGTGACGGTAACCCGTCGGTCACGCCCGAGGTGACCCTCGACGTGCTCCGCCTGCTGCGGGAGATGGCCCTGCGCAACCTGGCCGTGGCTGTGGAGGACCTGATCGCCCGCCTCAGCAGTTCGACACGGGTGGTGGGGGTGTCGCCCGGGCTGCGCTCCAGCCTGGCCATCGACCGGGCGCTGCTGCCCGAGGTCTACGCCCAGTTCGGCAACCTCAACGCCGAGGAGCCCTACCGGCTGAAGTGCTCATACGTGCTCCAGCGGCTGCGCAACACCCGCCACCGCCTGGCCGAGGGTGCCCCACCCCGGCCCGGCCTGGAGTACGCCGACACGGCCGCCCTGCTCGACGATCTCGAGGTCATGCGGGAGTCATTGGTCGACAACGGCGGGGAGCTGACCGCCCGGGGCAGCCTCGACCGGGTCTTGCGGGTGGCGGCCGCCTTCGGCATGGGGCTGGCCACGATGGACATCCGCGAACACAGCGAGGTCCACCACCGGGCCCTGTCGTCGGTCTTCGAACGCCTGGCCTTGGCCGCCACCGGCGAGGGCACCGGCGAGGGGACCGGCGAGGGCACCGGCGAGGGCACCGGCGAGGGCGCCGGCGAGGGCACCGGCGACCGGACCGCCTACCGGGACTTGGCACCGGCCGAGCGCCAGGCCGTCCTGTCGGCCGAGCTGCGCCGGGCGCGGCCCCTCACGTCGCCGGCCACTCGCCTGGTGGGCGACGCCGGGGACGTGCTGCGCCTTTTCGAGGCCGTGCGGGAGGCCCTCGACGTGTTCGGCGACGAGTCCATCGAGAGCTATGTGATCTCCATGACCCGGGGGCCGGGCGACGTGCTGGCGGCCTGCGTGCTGGCCCGGGAGGCGGGCCTGGTCGACCTGGGAGCAGGCATCGCCCGCATCGGGTTCGTCCCCCTGCTGGAGACGGTCACCGAGCTACGCCGGGCCGGACCGATCCTGGCCGAGCTACTCGCCGACCCGGGCTATCGCCAGCTCGTGCGCCTGCGGGGCGACGGGCAGGAGGTCATGCTCGGTTACTCGGACTCCAACAAGGACGTCGGCATCACGACTTCGATCTGGGAGATCCACCGGGCCCAGCGGGCCCTGCGGGACGTGGCCCGCCACCACGGCGTGCACCTGCGCCTGTTCCACGGGCGGGGCGGCACCGTGGGCCGGGGCGGGGGCCCCACGGGCGACGCCATTCTGGCCCAGCCCTACGGGACGCTCGACGGCGCCATCAAGATCACCGAGCAGGGCGAGGTCATCTCCGACAAGTACGGCCTGCCCACCCTGGCCCGCCGCAACCTGGAGGTGGCCACCGCGGCCGTCCTGCGGGCGTCGCTGCTCCACCGTGAGTCGAGGGTCCCCCTGAGCGTGATCGACGAGTGGGACGCGGTCATGGACGTCGTCTCCGAGGGGGCGCTGGTGTCCTACCGGGCCCTGGTCGACGACCCCCGGCTGGTCGAGTACTTCCGGGCCTCCACCCCCGTCGAGGAGCTGGCCGCCCTCAACATCGGCTCCCGTCCCATCCGCCGGGCCGAGGGTGCGGGCGCGGGCGGGCTGGTGTCCCTGCGGGCCATCCCCTGGGTCTTCGGGTGGACCCAGTCCCGCCAGGTCGTGCCCGGGTGGTTCGGGGTCGGCTCGGGCCTGGCCCGCGCCCGGGCCGAGGGCTGGTCGGAGCGGCTGGGGGCCATGTACCGCGACTGGCACTTCTTCCGGACGTTCGTGTCCAACGTGGAGATGGTGCTGTTCAAGACCGACCTGGCCATCGCCCGCCGCTACGTCGAGCGCCTGGTCCCACCGGCCCTGCACGACCTGTTCGAGGTGATCGTCGACGAGCACCGGCGCACGGTCACCGAGGTGCTGGCTCTTACCGGTGAACGCCGGTTGCTCGACAACCATCCCCTGCTCCAGCGCACCCTCGAGGTCCGCAACGCCTACCTCGACCCCATCAGCTACCTCCAGGTCTCGCTGCTGTCGCGCATCCGCAACTCCATGCGTTCCGACCCCGAGCTCGACCGGGCCCTGCTCCTGACCATCAACGGCATCGCCAACGGCCTGCGCAACACCGGCTGACCCGGGCCGGTGGCGGGCGCTGTCACCGGGTCTGAGAAGATGCGGTCCTGTGAGACGGATAAGGCTCGACGACGGGCGCACGCTGACCATGGAGGACCGGGGCCTGGCCTACGGTTCGCCGGTCCTGCTGCTCCACCCCGCACCCGGTTCGCGGCTGCTCGACCCCGACCCGTGGTCGACGGCCGGCAGCCGGGCGTGGCTGCTGACCTACGACCGGCCCGGCTACGGGGGGTCGACGCCCCTGCCCGAGGGCTCGGTCCCGACCCTGCTGGGGTACGCCGACGACGCGGCCGCCGTCCTCGAACAGCTCCGGTCAGGCCCCGTGGGGGTGGTGGGCTGGTCGACGGGCGGGCTCGTGGCCCTGGCCCTGGCCGTGCGCCACCCTGACCTGGTCAGCGCCGTGGCCATGGTGGGCACGCCTGCGCCGGGCGACGAGGTCTCGCCTATGCCACCCGAGCAGAAGGCCATGGTCGAGTCGCTGCGGCCCGAGCTGGCCACGGCGACTTCGACCTTGGCTACTGCACTGGCCCCGATGGCGGAGTCCTACCAGTCGGTCCTCGAGATGCTGTCGTCGGGCCCGGCCGACGAGGCCGTGCGGACAGGCTCGGTGAGCGGCCCGGCCCTGCGCAACATGGCGCGCGAGGCCGTGCGCCAGGGGGCCGTGGGGCTGGCGTCGGACATCGTGGCCGCCACCGTGGCGCCCTGGGGGTTCGAGCCCGCCCAGGTGGAGGCGCCTGTAACGCTTTTCTACGGCGAGCAGGACGAGCTGGTCACCCCTGTCCACGGGGCGTGGTGGGACGAGGAGCTGCCCCGGTCGGCCCTCAACGTGGTCAGCGGGGCCGGCCATCTCCTCCCCCTGGTGGCCTGGAAGCAGGTGCTGGCCGCCGTCGTGTGACCCGTGCGAGCGGCGCCGCCATGGGCTAGACCGGCGGTCATGCGCATCGGACTGCTGGGTACGGGGGTGGTGGGCCAGACGCTCGGTCACCGCCTGGTGCGGCTCGACCACGAGGTCATGATGGGGTCGCGGGAGGCGGGCAACGACAAGGCGGTGGCCTGGTGCGAGGCCGCCGGGGTGGGGGCCAGCCAGGGTTCGTTCGCCGACGCCGCCGCCTTCGGCGAACTGGTGGTCAACGCCACCGCCGGCACGGTGTCGCTGGAGGCCCTGGTGGCCGCCGGGAGCGCCAGCCTGGCCGGCAAGGTGCTGGTCGACGTGGCCAACCCCCTCGACTTCTCGGCCGGCATGCCGCCCACCCTCAGCGTCTGCAACACCGACAGCCTGGGCGAACGCATCCAGCGGGAGTTCCCCCGGGCCCGGGTCGTCAAGACGCTGAACACTGTCAACGCCGACGTGATGGTCACGCCCTCGCTGGCCGGCCCGTCGCACACGGTGTTCGTGTGCGGCAACGACGACGAGGCCAAGGTCGTCGTCCGGGAACTACTGGAGAGCTTCGGCTGGCCACCGTCCGACATCATGGACCTGGGCGACATCGCCGGGGCCAGGGCCACCGAGATGCTCATGCCCCTGTGGCTGCGCCTGTGGACCGCCACCGGCACCGGCCACCTCAACATAAGGGTCGTCACCGGCCCCTGACCCGGCCGAACCCCGCGAAACCCGCGCGGAAATCGTGGGCGAAACGCCCACGATTTCCGCGCGGGTTCTCAGGTTTTCGGCTGGACGGGCGGCGCAGGGCTCAAGGGCGGGGCCAGCGGTGCCGATGCTGAGCCCGTGCGTACACGGACAGCGGCGGCCCTGGTGGCCGTCCTGTTCGCAGGAACGTTGGTCGTGGCCGGCCCGGCCCGCCCGAGCGGGTGGGGCACCGGGGCCGGCGGGACCGCCGAACTGGCCACCGGCCCGGGCACGGGCACACCCACCCTGGCCGCCCGCCCCGACCTGGCCGCCGCCGCGCCTGCACCGGCCTCGGTCCCCGCCGTTCCCACCTCCCCCGCAGCGGTGGCCGCCGTGGGCGTCCCGGCGCCTGTGCCGGCCACGACCCCGGCCGCGACGCCGGCCACGACGCCGACCACGTTCGTCCGCCGTTCGCCGCCCCCGGGGGTGGGGACGCACGGCTACGGGGACCAGGGCTGGTCGCAGTCGGCCTCGTCGGGCACGACTACGGTCCGGCTGGAGGTCTACCCGGCCGACATATACCTCGACCAGCACTTGAGCGTGACCGGGCGGGCGTCGGGGACGGGCGCGGTGAAGTCCGTCCGGGTCGACTACGGCGACGGCCAGGTCCACGACGTCTCCTGGGTGGGGCCGGGCTGCTGGTCACCGGCCCGGGACTACGACCTGGCCGTGGTCGGCGGGCCCCGCCACCTGTACGCCGCCCCCGGCACCTACACGGTCACGGCCACGGTGACCACGGTCGACTGTGTGCCCCCGCCCGGCTTCCCCCTGGTGCACGAGGTGATCCCGTTCATGCCCGACGGTTCCCCCACGCCCCGTGGCGAGTACGCCCCCATGGGCGCCGAGACGACGCTCACCGTCTCGCTGACCGTCCTCGTCCGCCCCGAGACCATCCCGCCCCCCGTGGGCCCCCCGCCCGGCCCCTGACCGCCGCCCACCGCAAACCCGCGCGGGAATCGTGGGCGAAACGCCCACGATTCCCGCGCAGGTTTCGCGGGGCGGGCAGGTTTCGCGGGGCGGGCAGGTTTCGCGGGGTGCAGGCGGGTCGGGCGGGGTGCAGGCGGGTCAGGCGGTCAGGCGGTGAGGCGGGTTTCGAGGGCGGTCAGCTCGTCGCCTAGTGCCGCCGGCAGGCGCTCGCCCAAGCTGGCGTAGTGCTCGGCGATGGACGGCAGCTCGCGGCGCCACTCGGCGACGTCGACCCGGAGCAGCTCGGCCAGGTCGTCGGGGGCGACGTCGAGCCCCTCGACATCGAGGGCGCCGTCGGCCGGCAGGACACCGATGGCCGTCTTGACCCCCTCGCCCGAGCCGGTGATCCGTTCGAACACCCACTTGAGCACCCGGCTGTTCTCGCCGAACCCGGGCCACAGCCAGCGGCCCTCGGGGCTCTTGCGGAACCAGTTCACGTAGTAGAGCCGGGGCAGCTTCTCGGTGTCGGCCGACCGGCCGATGTCCAGCCAGTGGCCCAGGTAGTCGCCCATGTTGTACCCGCAGAAGGGCAGCATGGCGAACGGGTCGCGCCGCAGCTTGCCCACCGCCCCGGCCTGGGCGGCCGTCGTCTCCGACGCCATGATCGAGCCCAGGAACACGCCGTGCTGCCAGTCGAAGGCCTCGTGGACCAGGGGGACGACGGAAGACCGGCGACCCCCGAAGAGGATGGCGGAGATGGGCACGCCCGCCGGGTCCTCCCATTCGGGGGCCATCGTGGGGCACTGGGCGGCCGGCGCGGTGAACCGGGCGTTGGGGTGGGCGGCCGGCCCCGGCGAGGTGGGCGTCCAATCGTTGCCCTTCCAGTCGACGAGGTGGGCGGGGGGCTCGTCGGTCATTCCCTCCCACCACACGTCGCCGTCGTCGGTGAGGGCCGTGTTGGTGAAGAAGCAGTCGTGGGTCAGCGTCTTCATAGCGTTGGGGTTGGTCTTCTCCGACGTGCCCGGGGCCACCCCGAAGAACCCGGCCTCGGGGTTGATGGCGTAGAGGCGACCGTCGGGGCCGAACTTCATCCAGCAGATGTCGTCGCCCACCGTCTCGACCGTCCACCCCGGCACGGTCGGCACCATCATGGCCAGGTTGGTCTTGCCGCAGGCCGACGGGAAGGCGGCCGCCATGTAGCGGCTCTCGCCGTCGGGGGAGGTGATCTTGAGGATCAGCATGTGCTCGGCCAGCCAGCCCTCGTCACGAGCCATGGCCGACGCGATGCGCAGGGCGAAGCACTTCTTGCCCAGTAGGGCGTTGCCGCCGTAGCCCGACCCGTAGGACCAGATGGCCCGCTCTTCGGGGAAGTGGACGATGTACTTGTTGTCGGCGTCGCACGGCCACGGCACGTCGGCCTGGCCCGGGGCGAGGGGGGCGCCCACCGAGTGCAGGCAGGGGACGAACTGGCCGTCCTCGCCCAGCACGTCGAGCACCTTGTGGCCCATCCGGGTCATGATCCGCATGCTGGCGGCTACGTAGGGCGAGTCGGTCACCTGCACGCCGATGTGGGCGATGGGGGAGCCGAGGGGGCCCATGGAGAACGGCACCACGTACATGGTGCGGCCCCGCATCGAACCCCGGAACAGCTCGGTCAGCGTGGCCTTCATCTCGTCGGGGTCGCACCAGTTGTTGGTCGGGCCGGCGTCGATCTGCTCCCGCGAGCAGATGAAGGTCCGGTCCTCGACGCGGGCGACGTCGCCGGGGTCGGAGCGGGCCAGGAAGCTGCCCGGCCGCACGGGGTCGACAGACATGAGCGTGCCACTGTCGACCATCAGCCGGCACAGCCGCTCGAACTCCTCCGGGGAGCCGTCGCACCACTCCACCCGGTCGGGCCTGGTCAGGGAGGACACCTCGGCGACCCATTGCTGGAGCCGGCGGTTGGCGACCGTCACTTCGTCCCCTTCCTGTTCGAGGGCGCGGCCCCTCGGGGCCGTCTAACCAGAGGCGGGAAAGCCCGGGGTCCCCATGTCGACCTCGCTGCCGAGGCGTAGCTTGGTGGCTCGCCCGGCGCTGTCGAGGTCCCAGATCACCCGCTGGCCCTGGCGGAGCATGCGGAAGATCGACCCGGCCAGCGCGTCGGGCGCCAGCGGGTACTCGGAACGGTCTGTGTCTCTCATCACGGAGCCTTCGGCCGTGCCCGGATCGTATGACTTGACGACTCCTTGCATCCCAACCGAACCTTACCGGAGGCACCGATGGTCCGCGAAGCCAGTCTCATCGAGCGCCTGCGGGCGCGGCTCCCGGCCATCGGCGACGACGCCGCGGCGGTCGACGGGTTGCTCCTGTGCGCCGACGCGGCCGTGGCCGGGGTGCACGCCGACCTGTCCCTCGTCGGCCTCGACGACTTCGGGTGGAAGGCCATGGCCGCCTGCATCAGCGACATCGCGGCCATGGGGGGTGTGCCTCGCTGGGCGCTGGTGACGCTGTCCGGGCCGCTCGGGGACTACGACATCGACCTGCTCTACGACGGTCTGCTGGCCGCGGCCGCGGCCCACGATTGCGAGATCGTCGGGGGCGACCTCACCGGCGGCCCCGCCCTGGTCGTCAGCGTCTCGGTCATCGGCCGGTGCGACCCCGGCCCCGACGGCCCCGTAGGTACACCGGGACCGATCGGCGTGCCCGTCGGGACCGGTGGACGGCCTGGGCCGGTGGGCCGTCATGGTCCGGCCGGGCCGGGCCGCGGGCCCGGCAATGGGCCGGGGCCCGGCGAGGGGGCGCCCGGTAATGGGCCGGGGCCGGGCGAGGGCTCGCACGGCGAGGGGCCGGGGCCGGGCGAGGGGGGGACCGGTAATGGGCCGGGGCCGGGCGAGGGCGGCGGTTGGGCACCGAGCCGCGGGGCCGGCGAGGAGGGGCCGGGGCCCCGCGAGGGCTCGCCCGGCGAGGGGTCACCCGGCGAGGGGTCACCCGGCGAGGGGCCGGGGGTGGGTGAGGGCGGCGGTTGGGCGCGGGGCCGCGGGCCCGGCAATGGGCCGGGGGTGGTGTACCGGTCGGGGGCCAGGCCCGGTGACCGGTTGTTCGTCACCGGCGCCCTGGGGGCGTCGGCTGCCGGCCTGGCCCTGTTGCGGGCCGGGCGGGCGGCGGACGGGCCCGACCTGGTGGCCGCCCACCGGCGGCCCCGGGCCCGGGTGGAGGCGGGCCGGGCCGCTCGCGACGCGGGGGCCACGGCCATGATCGACGTGTCCGACGGGTTCGCCCTCGACCTGTCCCGGCTGGCGGCCGCGTCGGGGGTGGGGGCGGTGGTGGAGCACGTCCCGGTGGCCGTGGGCGTGGCCCGGGCGGTGGACGACCCCGAGGCCCTGGCCCTGGGTGGGGGAGAGGACTACGAGCTGCTGTTCGCGGCCCCCGAGCCCGACCGGGTGGTGGCCGGGTTCGCGGCCGCCGGCCTGCCGGCGCCCATTGCCGTGGGCCGCTGCACCGGCAACGCTGGGGAGCTGATGCTGGGCGACCGACCGCTGCCACTGACCGGCTGGGAGCACACGTGGTGAGCGGGCGGGCGGCCGGGGCCCGGCGGCCCGTGGGCTTGACCATCGCGGGCACCGACTCGGGGGGCGGGGCCGGGGTGGTGGCCGACCTCAAGACCTTCGAGGCTCACGGGGTGTGGGGGACGGTGGCCGTCACGGCCGTCACGGCCCAGAACACCCTGGGCGTGCAGGCCTGGGAGGAGGTCTCGCCCGCCCTGGTGCGCGCACAGATCGGGTCGGTGTGCGCCGACATCGGGGTCGACGCGGCCAAGACGGGCATGCTGGCCAGCACCGCCCTGGTCGAGGCCGTGGCCGCGGCCGTGCGCGACTTCGCCGTGGCGCCCCTGGTGGTCGACCCGGTGATGGTGTCCAAGCACGGCGACCCGCTGCTGGCGGCCGACGCCGTCGATGCCGTCCGTACGCTCCTGCTGCCCCTGGCCACGGTCGTCACGCCCAACACCGAGGAGGCGGCCGCGCTGGCCGGCTTCCCCGTGACCGACCGGGCCAGCGCCGAAGAGGCGGGCCGGGCCCTGGCGGCCGCCGGGCCCCGGGTGGTGTTCCTCACCGGCGGCCACCTCGACGACCCCGAGCGTTCACCCGACCTGGTGGTCGCCGAAGGCCGGCTCACGTGGGTGGACGGTGCCCGCATCGCCGGCCGGCACACCCACGGGACCGGCTGCGTGGTCTCGGCCGCCATCTGCGCCGAACTGGCTCGGGGCATGGAGCCGGCCGATGCCTGCGTGGCCGCCAAGCGGTTCGTGGAACGGGCCATCGCCGCGGGCGCCGAGCTGGGGGCGGGCGTGGGCCCCGTCAACCCCGGGTGGGGGCGCGAGGTGGCGCCCTGACCGCCGGCGGGGGTGGCGGGCGTCGCTAGCCCAGTTGGCCGCGCACCGCGCCGGCTGGGTAGGCGGCGGTGTGGACGTTGACGTAGTAGCCGGCCGGGTTGGCGGCGATGTCGGCCAGGACGGGCCCGGGCGCGCCGTAGCAGCCGCTGGACACGGCCGCCCCGCCCCCGTTGACGGGGTCGTTCAGGTCGACGGCGTGGGGCCCGAGGTCGCCCACCGGCCCCTCGTGGATGTGGACGGCCGTGGCCGGACCGGCCTGGCGGGAGTACACGACGGCGCACAGCCGCCCGGCGCTGGCATCGATGACGACGACGGCGAAGCCCGACCCCGTGGGGTCACCCCCGGTCGGTACCTGCTCGGTGGTGAGGGTGGTGTGCAGCACCGTGGTCTGCGCCCCGGCCGGTGAGGCGGGGACGCCGGCCGCGAGGGCGACGGTCAGGACGAGAGCGGCGACGCGGGTACGCATGGCCAGCGATGCTAGGAGGCTGGTGGCGTTCGCGTTCGGCGCGGCGCGCCGAGGCGACCGACTTACATCTGAACAGCACTTTGCCCAGTTAGCCGAGCCACAACGGGGGGCCGGTCAGCCGCCCGAGGAGGGCACCAGCCTCCTGGGCCCGCCTCGGGGGGCTCAGGCTCAGACGTCGGCCGAGGCGCCGTCCCAGGTGGCCCGCAGCTTGGGGCCCTCGACGGTGGCGAAGCGCACGCCCAGGGCCTCGCACTCGCCGTCGGGGACCTGTATGTAACCGCCACTGGCCAGCCGGTAGAGCTCGAACCGCCGTTGCTCGTCGACGATCAGCACCTCGCTGATCCCCCGGCCGGCGTAGAACGGGAGCTTGGCGTGGGACTCGTCGCCCGGGGACAGCAGTTCGACGACCAGTTCGGCCCCGGTGAGCCCCTCGTCGATCTCGTGGTCAGGCCGGGCGTAGGCCTGGTCGGGTACCCGCCAGTCGTTCTCCAGCTCGGCGAAGATCCCGGTGTTGTCGCCATAGGGCGACAAACCCCGGGCCTCGGCCACGGGCGCCAGGGCGCGGAACAGGTCACTGTTGAGCCGGGCGTGCCACCGCTTCGGGGGGTTTACGAAATGCCACTCCCCGTCCCAGCGCTCGTCTTTGCTGTCGATTCCGAGGCTTTGACGCTCGGCGAGAGCCCGGTCGGCGTTGACGAGGATCGCTCGCACCTCACCAGTATGCGTGGCCGGGCCGACTGGGGTGAACATGGGCGGCGTGGAGGTGGACTTCGGGGCGCTGGCGCGCGGGCTTCTGGGCGGGCTGGCCCTGTTCCTGCTGGGGATGGAGATGATCACGTCGTCGCTGACGGCGGCCGCCGGCGACGGGCTGCGGCGGGTGCTGGGGGCCGTGAGCCGCAACCGGGTGTTGGGGGCGCTGGCCGGGGCCGCGGCCACCGCCGTCCTGCAGTCCTCGTCGATCACGACCGTGCTGGTGGTGGGGTTCACGTCCGCCGGGTTCCTGACGCTGCGGGGGGCCATCCCGCTGATCCTGGGGGCCAACGTGGGTTCGACGGTGACCGCCCAGGTCATCGCCGTCGACATCACCGAGCAGGCCCTGGTGCTGGTGGCCATCGGGTTCGCGGCCCGCATGGGGGCGCGCCGCAGCCGGCGGGCGGAGTACGGCGGGGCGCTGCTGGGCCTCGGGCTCGTACTGCTGGGGTTGCGGGTGATGAGCGACGGGATGGCCCCCCTGCGCACGGCCCAGCCTTTCCTCGACCTGATGACGGCCAACGACCAGTTGCTGGCCGGCCTGGCCATCGGGGCGCTGTTCACCGCTCTCGTGCAGTCGTCCTCGGCCACCACCGGCGTGGTGGTGGTGCTGGCCGGCCAGGGCCTGGTCAGCCTGCCCATGGGCATCGCCATCGTGCTGGGGGCCAACGTCGGCACGTGCGTGACCGCCGTGCTGGCCTCGCTGGGCAAGCCGACAGACGCCCGGCGGGCGGCGGCCGTCCACGTGGTCTTCAACCTGGTGGGTGTGCTCGCCTGGGTGGGCTTCGTCGACCAGTTGGCCGCCCTGGTCGAGCGTCTGTCGCCGTCCCCGGGGGACCTGGCCACGGCCCAGCAACTGGCCAACGCCCACACGCTCTTCAACGTCGTCACCTCGGCCGTCTTCCTGGCCGGCGCCGGGCCGCTGGCCCGGTTCGTGGAACGGCTGGTGCCCGACCGCTCCCAGCCCGCCGACCCCCAGCTCGCCACCCCCCGCCACCTGGACCCCGCCCTGCTGGGCTCGCCGGTGGTGGCCATGGAGATGGCCCGCCGGGAAGCGGCCCGGGTGGTGCGCCGGGCCCACGACATGGTGGCCCTGCTGCTCAGCGAGGACCCGGCCCGGCGGGCCGAGGGGGCGGCCCTCGACGACGAGGTGGACGCCCTTCACGGGGCCATCGTGGCCTACCTCGGCGACCTCAGCGTGGAGCCCCTGAGCGAGGACCAGCACCGCGAGCTCACCGGGCTGCTGGAGGCCGTCAACGAACTGGAGCAGATCGGCGACGCCGTGGCCGTGCAACTGGCCGGCAAGGACGTGCCCCGGCGGGTCAGCTCCACGGCGCGCGACGGGCTGGTCGCCCTGCACGCCCACGCCCTCGGATGGTTCGACGAAGCGGCCGCCGCGGTGGTGGCCCGCGACCCCGAACGGGCGGCTGCCGTGATCGCGTCCAAGGCCCGGATGAACGACGAGATCAGGGGTGTGGCCGAGAGCCTGGCCGCCGGGCTGGGCCGGGCCCGGGAGGTGGGGCCGGCCGACTACGCCAAGGCCATCGAGCTGGTCGGCGCCCTGCGCCGGCTGCACCAGGGCGCCCGCCGCATGGCCCGAACCGTCAGCCCGTGAAACCGGTCAGCTTGTGAACAGGGTGTCGACGGCCAGGGCGAAGCCGGCCAGCAGGGGAGTGGTAAGCACCTCACCGGGGCCGGCCTCGTCGGTGAGGTCGAACACGGCCACCCCCGGCGCCGAGCGGCGGTGCACGACCACCGACCGGGCGGGTGTGTCGACCAGCCACAGCTCGGCCACGCCCACCTGCTCGTAGACCTGGCGCTTGCGCCCCACGTCGTAGCGCCACGTGCCCGGGGAGCGCACCTCGACGGCCAGCGTGGGCGGGCTGTCGCTGCGGACCGCGTCGAGGTCGGGGACAGCGCCCTCGGCCGCCCACCACACGTCGGGTTTGAACACCTGGCCGGCGGCCACCGTCCAGTTGCCGCCGATGCCCGCCATGCCCCGGGCCGGCTCGGCCCGGCACCACTCGTCCAGTGCCTGCCACAGGCAAGTGACGATCCGCTGATGGCGGAACGTGGGGTCGTTCATGACCACCTCGCCGTCGATGAGCTGCGTGGTAGGCGGCCATTCGCCGGCGAGGAACTCTTCGATGCTCAAGTGGGTCTGGGTGGCCATCAGCCAGTGAACCGGGTCAGCTTGTGAACAGGGTGTCGACGGCCAGGGCGAAGCCGGCCAGCAGGGGAGTGGTAAGCACCTCACCGGGGCCGGCCTCGTCGGTGATGTCGAACACGGCCACCCCCGGCACCGAGCGGCGGTGCACGACCACCGACCGGGCGGGTGTGTCGACCAGCCACAGCTCGGCCACGCCCACCTGCTCGTAGACCTGGCGCTTGCGCCCCACGTCGTAGCGCCACGTGCCCGGGGAGCGCACCTCGACGGCCAACGTGGGCGGGCTGTCGCTGCGGACCGCGTCGAGGTCGGGGACGGCGCCCTCGGCCGCCCACCACACGTCGGGCTTGAACACCTGGCCGGCGGCCACCGTCCAGTTGCCGCCGGTGCCGACCCTCCCGGTGGTCGACGTGGCCCGCATCCAGTCGCGCAGCGCCCACGCCAACCGCAGGACGATCTCGTTGTGGCCGAACGTAGGGTCGTTCATGACCGCCTCGCCGTCGATGAGCTGCGTGGTGGGCGGCCATTCGCCGGCGAGGAACTCTTCGATGCTCAGGCCCGTCTGGGTGGCCATTTCGGGAGCATAACACACCCTGAAAAGCCATGGAAAACTACATTCCACCGGGGCCCAGGATCTCCGTGTGGAGCGTGGCCGGGAGGCGTAGCTTGTGGGTATGGGGATCTTTGACCGTGTGAAGAACCTGGCCTCGGGGCACGCCGACAAGCTGGACGACGTGGTCGACAAGCTGGCCGACGTGGTGGACGACAAGACGGGCGGCAAGCACTCCGACAAGATCGAGTCGGCCGCCGAGAAGGCCAAGGACGCCCTCGACAAGCTCGACGGCGACGGCGAGGGCGAGGGCGACGGCGAGGGGTAGCGGGGCCCGCCAGCCGGCTCGCGGCCCGCGCTAGGGCCTCAGAAGCGTTCGGTGAGCTTGCGGTAGGCGTCGAGCGCCCGGCGGTGGCCGTGGGCACCGGAGCCCAGCAGGCCGCCCGTGCGAGCGTCGTTCACGGCCTTCTCCAGCTCCTCGAGCAACCCGCTGACGTCGTCCTCGGGGCCGGCCTTCTCGACGTCGGCGAAGGCGTTGCGCACCTTGTCGAGCCTGCGCCTGAACTGCTCGAACTCGTCGTCGAGCTTCTTGCGGGCCTTCTCGACCTGAGGGTCAGCCACCAGCCTTGACGATCTTGCCGGCCTTGAGGCAGCCGGTGCACACGCTCACCCTCTTGGGCGAGCCGGCCACGATGGCCCGCACGCGCTGGATGTTTGGGTTCCAGCGGCGGGGCGTGCGGCGATGGGAGTGGCTGATGCTCATGCCGAACGACGGCGACTTGCCACACACCTCGCAGACCGATGCCATGGCCGAGAGCGTACCAGTACGCTTCAGGGGCCATGACCGTGCTCGACCACCTGGGGGCCGCCGAGCTGCGGGCCGCCGTCTGCGGCTACCGCGACGCCCTCCGTGCCCATCAAGACCGGTTGAACCGGCTCAACGTCTACCCCGTGCCCGACGGCGACACCGGCACCAACATGGCCCTGACCCTGGAGTCGGTGGTGACCGAGATGGGGGCCGGGGGCGAGATGGCGGCCGTGTGCAAGGCCATCAGCCACGGTTCGCTCATGGGGGCCCGGGGCAACTCGGGGGTCATCTTGTCCCAGGTGCTGCGGGGCCTCACCGACGGCCTGCGCGACCGCGAGACGGTCGACGCCGCCGCCCTGGCGGACGCCCTGGCCCAGGCCTCGACGGCCGCCTACGGGGCGGTAATGCGCCCCGTCGAAGGCACGATCCTCACCGTCGCCCGGGAGGCGGCCGAGGCCGCCCAGGTCGAGGCCAAGGACGGGTCGGCCACGCTGGTGTCGGTGCTGGAGGCCGCGGCCACCGCCGGGGCGGCCTCCTTGGACCGCACCCCGACCCTGCTGCCGGTGCTGGCCGAGGCCGGGGTGGTCGACGCCGGGGGCGCCGGTTACCTGCTGCTCATCGACGCCCTGCTCCAGGTGGTAGACGGCCGGGCCCTGCCCGCGGCCCCGGCTGCGGCAGCCGCCGGGCCGGTGGCGGCCCACGCAATGACCACCGGTGACGGGCACGGCTCGGTCGGCGACCTGCGCTACGAGGTCATGTTCCTGCTGGCGGCCGACGACGGGGCCGTCGAGGGTTTCAAGGCGGCGTGGATGGACGTGGGTGACTCGATCGCCATCGTGGGTGGGGACGGGCTGTGGAACTGCCACATCCACACCGACGACATCGGCGCGGCCATCGAGGCCGGGGTCGAGGCCGGCCGGCCCACCCGCATCCGGGTCACCGACCTGGCCGAGCAGGTGGCCCACGAGCAGTGCGAGCGCGAGGCCGAGGAGGCCACCGCCACGGGCACGGCTGCCGGCCCCGCAACGGCCGGCCCTGCAACGGCCCCGGCCGCGGCCGCAGCCCCGGCCCCGGCCCCGGCCCCGGCTGAGCCGGTGACGACCGCGGTGGTGGCGGTGGCGTCGGGCGAGGGGGCCACGGGCATCCTGGCCTCGCTGGGGGCCCGGTCGGTGGTGGCCGGGGGCCAGTCGATGAACCCGTCGACGGCCGAGCTGCTGGCCGCCATCGAGGCCAGCAACGCCGAGGGTGTGGTGCTGCTGCCCAACAACAAGAACATCGTCCCGGTCGCCCACAAGGCGGCCGAGGCGGCCAGCCGTCCGGTGCAGGTCGTCCCGACGACCTCTATCGCCGAGGGCTTTGCGGCCATGATGGGCTTCGACCCGGAGGCCGACGCCGAGGTCAACGCCGAGGCCATGGCCGCCGCGGCCGACGACGTGGCCTGGGGCGAGGTCACATGGGCCGTGCGCGACGCCACCACCCCGGCCGGTCCGGTACACGAGGGCGACCACCTGGCCTTCCTGGGCCACGACGTGGTGGCGGTTGCCCCCGGGCTGGCCGAGTGCGCCTGCGCCCTGCTCGAACAACTGGTGGGCGACGACCACGAACTGGTCACGATCGTCGAAGGGGCAGCGGCCACCGACGACGCCACCGGGGCCGTCAAGGCGTGGCTGGCCCAGCACCGTCCTGGCGTGGAGGCCGAAGTGCTGCGGGGCGACCAGCCCCTGGCCGCCTACCTCTTCAGCGCCGAGTAGCCGCCACCGGGACGAGGCCGCCCCGGGCGGGGGCGGGGCGGCGGCGGGAGCTACGGTCGGGGTCGATGGCCCGCCGGCTGGCCCAGCTTGCCGATATCCCGGTGACCGCCCTCGCGGGGGCGGGGGCCAAGAAGGCGGCCGCCCTGGAGTCGATGGGCATCACGACCGTGCTCGACCTGCTGACCCACTACCCGCGGCGCTACCTCGACCGCACGGGCCAGGTGCCGATCCGGGAGCTGCGGGTGGGCAGCGAAGCCCTGGTCCTGGCCAAGGTCAAGCGGGTGCAGTCCCGCCGTACCCGCCAGGGCCGGGCCATGGTCGACGTCGACGTGTTCGACGGTTCCAGCTACCTGCGGTGCGTGTTCTTCAACCAGGGGTGGCGGGCCAAGCAGCTCCCGGTGGGGACCGAGGCGGCCTTCTTCGGCAAGGTCGAGGCCTACCAGGGCCGGCGCCAGATGGCCAACCCGGTGGTCGACCTGGTGGGGGACCGCACGGGGCGCATCGTGCCCCTCTACCCCCAGTCCGAGAAGGGGTTGGCCACCTGGGAGCTGGCCAAGCTGGTCGACGAGGCCCTGGCCCGGGCCGGGGAGATGGCCGACGCCCTGCCCGAGGTGTGGCGTGACCGGCTCGACGTGGTCGACCGCACGTGGGCCTTCCGCCACATCCACAACCCCGAGTCGATGGGGGCGGCCGAGGCGGCCCGGCGCCGCCTGGTGGTCGACGAGCTGCTGCGCATGCAGCTCGCCCTCGTCATGCGCAAGCGGGCCATCGAACGCGAGTCCAAGGGCGTGGCCCACCGGGTCGAGGGCGAGCTGGTCCGGCGGTTCCACGCGTCACTGCCCTACGAGCTCACGGGCGCCCAGCGCCGGGCCATCACCGAGATCGCCGCCGACCTGGCCGGGCCCCACCCCATGCACCGCCTGCTCCAGGGCGACGTCGGTTCGGGCAAGACGCTGGTGGCCGTGACCGCCTTGCTCATGGGCGTGCAGGGGGGCTACCAGGGGGCGCTCATGGCTCCCACCGAGGTGCTGGCCGAACAGCACGGGCTGGCGGTGCGGGCCATGCTGGGCGAACTGGCCGTCCCTGACGAACGCACCCTCAGTGGCGACCGCCCGCTGCGCACGGCCGTCCTCACCAACCGCACGACCGCCTCCGAACGGGCCCGCATGGCCGAGGGCCTGGCCGACGGGAGCGTCGACCTGCTCATCGGCACCCACGCCCTGCTGGAGGAACACGTGGCCTTCGCCAACCTGGGGGTGGTCGTCATCGACGAGCAGCACCGGTTCGGGGTGGAGCAGCGGGCCGCCCTGCGGGGCAAGGGCAACGACCCCGACGTGCTGGTGATGACGGCCACGCCCATCCCCCGCACGGCCGCCATGACCGTCTACGGCGACCTCGACGTGACCGTGCTCGACGAGCTACCGCCTGGGCGCCGCCCGGTCAAGACCCGGTGGCTGCGGGGCGAACTGGAGCAGTCGGAGGCCTACGGCCGGGTGGCCGACGAGGTGGCGGCCGGGCGCCAGGCCTACGTGGTCTGCCCCCTGGTGGAGGAGTCCGAACGGGTGGCGGCCCGCTCGGCCAAGGCCGAGTACGCCCGCCTGTCGGCCGAGGTCTGGCCGGAACTGCGCTTGGGGCTGCTGCACGGGCAGATGCCGTCGAAGGAGAAGGAGGCGACCATGGCGGCTTTCCGGTCCGGCCAGCTCGACGTGCTGGTGGCCACCACCGTCATCGAGGTCGGCGTCGACGTGCCCAACGCCACCGTCATGCTCGTGCAGGACGCCGACCGGTTCGGCATCGCCCAGCTCCACCAGCTGCGGGGCCGGGTCGGCCGGGGGGCCGAGGAGTCGTGGTGCTACCTGCTGGGCGAGGTCAGCACGCCCGAGTCCGAAGAACGCCTGGCCGCCCTCGTGCGCACCACCGACGGGTTCGAACTGGCCGAGGTCGACCTCGACATCCGGGGCGAGGGCACCGTGCTGGGCACCCGCCAGAAGGGCCACAGCGACCTCAAGCTGGCCTCGCTGCGCCGCGACCGCGAGTGGGTCGCCCGTGCCCGCGATGTGGCCTTCGACATCGTCGACAACGACCCCACCCTGGCCGGCCACGCCCTGCTGCGCGAGGAGGTCGGCCTCCTAATCGACCCCGACGAGGCCGAGTTCCTGTTCAAGAGCTGAACCCGTGGAGGCGGCGCGCCGTCGTCTACCGTGATGGGTGGACCTGACCACGATCAACGAGGCCCGAGCCGGCGTTCGCAGCGGCAAGCCCTGCTTCATAGGCACCCGGATAGCGGTCTACGACGTGCTCGAGTACCTGGCCTCACCGATGACCGCCGAGGAGATCGTCGCCGAGTTCCCTGAGCTGACACTTGAGCACGTCCGTGCGGCCATCGAATTCGCAGCGCAACGCGAACGCCGCCTCGCCACGGCGTGAGGTTCCTGTTCGACCAGAACCTTCCGAGGAGCCTTGTCGAACGACTTCGAGATGTGTTCCCCGGAGCACCCACGCTCACGGCGCTCGACCTCGACACGGCCGCCGATCGCGCGATCTGGGATTACGCGCGGCAGCACGATTACGTGATCGCCTCGAAGGACTCGACTCAGATCATGTTCCGGAACGGGAACTTCGTAGAAATGAATGTGGACTGGAATCCAGCGGGCTGTAGCCACGTCCTCTGGACCAGAAAGTACCTCGCTATCGCCGCGAGTCTTCGGCGGTTCTTCGGAATCGTACTTACGGGGTGGTACAACGTCGACCATCAGAACCACATCCACTTCGACGACTCTTACGGCGCCGATCCGATCCGGTGGTACTTTCGATCTGACGCGGTGGTCAATCTCAGCCGGAACCACTTTCGACGTCTAGCGCTATCACGGCGGCGTGCTCGTGAGGACCGCGGAGATCGCCGAAGTTGTGGGCATGGGTATCGGTTCGGTGAAGTCCAGCCTCCACCGAAGTCGACGAACACTGACGAAACGGCTCGAGGAGTTGCGATGACAAGTCCGAGGGACGAGGTCCGGTTGGCACTGCACGCCGAGGCGAGCGCTCCGAGCTGCAACCGGAAGGTTGGTACAGCGTTATGAGGCGTGTCGAATACGGCGAACCGCATCGATCGTTCAGAACGCTCGGGGCATCTGCCGTCGTGATCCTCGTGGCGTTGCTGGTCGGAGGCGTCCTGTTGCTTGACCGCGGTAGCGACACCGTCCGCGTGGGTGGCCAAGGTCCGGCGGCCGAGCCGAGCACTTCACCGCAGACCGGACCCCGTCTGCCGAGCCCGACGGCCCCACCGATCGCCACAACCGGTGTACCACGGAGCCCGACGACCTTGGCTGTTCCAGCTCAGCCGCCTGTCCTTGCCGTCGGTTCCACCGATGACGGCCGCCTCGTCGTCCTTGATGTCGCGACCGGCGTCGAGCAGCGCGAGTTGCTACGCATGTCGGGGACAAACCGATCGTCGAGCGAGGGAGCGGCTTCGGCACTCGGAGGATTGGCGGTAACGCCCGATGGACGATCGGTCTTCTACTCGACCTGCTGTTCACCGGCTGTCGGGTCGACCCGTGTGGTGCCCACCGGCGGCGGCGGTGCTGTCCTGGTGGCTGACGGCAAGTCGCCAGCAGTGAGTCCCGACGGGACTACTGTCGCCATCGTTGACGCGGTGCTTGGCATCAAACTCCTAACCCTCGATGGAGGAGTGGTCGACGTGATAAAGAACCGGCCGGACCTCTCAGGCGCACTGAGTTCGGTTGGCTGGTCGCCCGACGGCCAGCAACTGGCCGTCGGAGCACAAGGGCGAGTCTTTCTGGTGGGCGCCGGTGAGACGAGCATGGTCAATGCCCGGGAGGTCATCGTGCCCTCGGGCCGTACCTGGAGTTCACCCGTGCTTCGGGCTGACGGTTCTATGCTGGTTGTCGAGGAGGCACCGGGCTTGGCGCCTGTCGTCCGATCGGTTGCTGCCAACGGCGCCCCGCAACAGGTGATCGACCTCGGCGGGCGGGCACCGACCAGTCTTTCGGCCGATGCGTCGGGCGGCTGGGTTCTGGTTCCGACGACGACCCGCATCCTGATGATGGTTGGCCCCGACGGTGCCACACAGCCGACGGCGATCACCGGAGCGTTTCGGGGGGTCGATTGGTGAACTGGCGCATGGCCAGTAGGTGCGGGTCATCGCTTTCGATGCCCGCTGGAAGGGCGAACCCCATCCGAGGCATCGCCCAGCGCCGGGCGAGGGCGTCGCTGAGAGCGGCGGATCGTCCTGCGCCAACAGGACGATCGCACCGGCGCCGCGCACATGGGGCGCCGCGTGCCACCCCTTGACCGTTTGAGAGAGAAGGGATGGCGATGACCATCGTAGAGCCCGCGGCCGCGCGCGCCGTGACGGGCGGTGTCGACACGCACCTCGACGTGCACGTGGCCGCCGCCCTGGACCACATCGGCGCACTGCTGGGCGTGGAGAGCTCGAAGCCTCTCGCGCCGGCAACGACAAGCTCCTGCGGTGGCTGCGGTCCTTCGGCGAGGTCGCCCAGGTCGGCGTCGAGGGCACCGGCTCGTACGGAGCGGGCCTGGCTCGGGCGCTGCGGGCCGCGTACATCGCGGTGGTCGAGGTTGACCGCCCCAACCGCCAGGCACGCCGGCGCAGCGGTAACTCCGATCCCGCGGATGCCGTGGAGGCGGCACGGGCCGCCCTGTCGGGCCGAGCCCAGGGGGCGGGGAAGACCCGCGACGGCAACGTCGAGGCGGTCGGCCCGCTCGACGAGGATCAGCTCGCTCAACCAGATCCGCCACCTCGGGTTCACCGCGCCCAACGATCCTCCAGGTGCTCCTCGAAACGCAGAGAAGCGATCGAGGCGTTCGCAGTCACCGAGGAGGAGTCCCTTCTCGTCCTGCCCGATCTTCCGGCCTGAAGTGGGTTGGGGCCAGCTCCACCAGCTGCGGGGACGGGTCGGCCGGGGGGCCGAGGAGTCGTGGTGCTACCTGCTGGGCGAAGGCAGCACGCCCGAGCCCAAGGAACGCCTGGCCGCCCTCGTGCGTCTGTAGGTACGCTGTAGGGACTGTAGTGAGGAGGCCGATATGGCCAAGGGCCAGCCGTTCAGCGTGCGCTTGGAGGAGCAGACCCAGAAGCTGGTCGAGGCAGAGGCCAGGCGGACGCGGCGCACGAAGAGCGCGGTGGTCGAGGCGTTCACCGAGGAGACAGCCCGTACCCGGCGGTTCGCAGGGATCGCGTTCCGGGGAGATGATGCTCGCCGGCGCGCCTGGGTCATCGGTACGGGCCTCGACGTGTGGGAGATCATCCAGATGCTGGAGGACTTCGGGTCGGCCGACGCGCTCGTCGCCAGCTCGTCGTTGTCGCTGGCGCAGGTGAGGCTGGCCGTCAACTACCGGGATGCCTACCCCGACGAGGTCGACGCGGCGGTGGCCGATAACCGGCGTCCCCTGGCTGATGTCGCCGTTCTCTTCCCCTTCATCGACATCGCGGACGCGTGACGATTGCGCCTCCTCCTCGACGGCAACCTGTCGCCCAAGCGGATCGGGTCGGCGCTCGCCAAACGAGGCCACGACGTGTTGAGCCTGGCGTCGGACGCTGCCTTGGGCGCCTTGGACGACCCGCAGGTCCTGGAGCTGGCCGCCGAGCAGCACCGCATCCTGGTCACCCGCAACTCGCGAGACTTCGCACCGATCCTGCGGGAGTGGGCCGAGTCAGGCCGCCATCACGCCGGCTGCATCCTGATCTGGACGCTCGACCATCACGACCTTGGCCCCATCGTCAAGAAGGTCAGCCGCCTGCTGGCCGACCGCCCGGGCCCCGAAGGGTGGCGGGACCTCGCGATAGCGATCTGACGGTCGGCCGTCTCCGGTTTGAGGGGGCGCCCCGTGCCGTCGCTGGTTGCGGCACGGGGCGCGTCTCCGATGGGTGGCGGTGGCCCTGGCGGGTTAGAGGTCGGCGCAGGCGATCTTGGGGCCGCCGCCGGTGTGGCCGCCGGCAGGGATGGCGTGTATGACCACCGACTGGGCCTCGGGCCGGGCCAGCCAGTCGGCCGAGCCCCGGCCGATGGCCACCCCTCCGGCGTTGGCCGTGATGCCGGCCTGGGGGTCGGACGTGGAGGAGAACCACAGCTCGTTGGGCGGGGTGACGGCGCCACCGACGACGTCCTGGTAGTGGCCTCCGCCGGGGTTGGGGGCCGAGCACGGCAGGTTGTGGAGATGGGCGGCGTAGAGCAATCCGGGCTGGAGGCCGATCACCACGACCCGGCCCCACGTCGAGTCACCGGTCCGGCTGAGGATGGCCACTCCACTGACGTCGATGCCCATGTCGGCACCCGCGGCCAGGGTGTGGAACCGGCCGACCTCGGTGGCCGCCGCGGCCGGGGAGGCGGGAAGGGCCACGGTTACGGCCGCCAGCCCCACCAGAGCCAGTACCGCCCTCTTGGCCGGCCGCGGCCGGCCGGTGAACTTGCTCGTCATCCTGACGCTCCTTTGTCGATGTAACGGCTTTCGTGCCCACAGACGAGTGGTGGGCCGCCGCGGGTGACACCCGCCCCTAGTCCGGCCAGGACCGCTGACCCTATGCTCCCCGCTCGTGGCCCAGCAGCCCGTCGGCGATCGGATCGCCGAGGCTTTGCGGGCTGCGTGTCGCCCGCGGGGTGGGGTACCGGCGTCTGTCCCATCGATGACCCTGGCCGCGATCAGCGCGATGGTGGACCTGCCGGCCCTGGTCGGCGCCCCCGCGGCTCGGGCCAAGCCCGTCCCGTGGGCGGGGACGGCCGCCGACCTCGACCGGCTGCTGGTCTCTCTGTTCAGCGCCGAGGGGCCTTCGCTGGTACGACTGGCGCGCCTTTTCGTGGACGACCGCAACGCCGCCGAGGACCTGGTGCAGGAGGCGTTCATCCGCTTGGCCAGGTCGGCCCACCGCATCGAAGACGAAGCCAAGGCGGCCGCCTACCTGCGGTCGATCGTGCTCAACCTGGCCCGGGACCACAACCGCCGTGGCCTGGTCTCGCTCCGCCACCGCCTCCCCCTCGACGACCGGCGGTCGCGCGAGGAGGACGTGCTGGAGCTGAGGGAGGACCAGCGCCAGGTCATCGAGGCCCTTCGCGACCTTCCGCACCGCCAGCGGTCCTGCCTGGTGTTGCGCTACTACCAGGAGCTCGGCATCGACGACATCGCGTCGGTTCTGGGGATCTCCCGTAACTCGGTCAAGACCCACCTTCAGCGGGGCCTGGCCGCCATGCAGTCGCGGATCGGGGGTGAACGGTGAGCGCCCTCGAGGAGCGTTTGCACGAGGCCCTCATGCAGGGGGCCCAGGCCGTGGACGAGAGCCCCGACCTGTTCGCCCGGGTCCGCCTCAGCATCGAGGACGACCGCCGCCGCCGCCGTCAACGCCGCCGCCTGGCCCTGATCGGCGGTTCGGTCGCGACCGCCCTGGCCGCCCTGATCTACGCCATCACCGACACCCGACAAGGAGAGCTGCTCATGGACTGGTGGGCCCTCGAACTCATCACCAACGCCCTGCTCGTCGGCGTCGCCCTCTGGCTCGGACCGCTGATCAAGCGGTTCGGGAAGAGCTACGCCGCCGACGTGTTCCGGGCCAACCCCCGTACCGGCAAGAGCTTCATCGTCCTGACCGACGTCGCCTACTACCTGATCTTCTTCGCCTTCGTGCTGTTCACGATCAGCTTCGAGGCCAAGGGGAGCTGGGAGGCCACGGTGACCGGTGCCCAGCTCCAGCACGAGACGGCCCGGGTGGGCGGGATCCTGCTCATCATGGGGGTCCTGCACGGCGTGAACCTCATCGCCCTGCCCCTCATGGGGCGGGTGCTGACGCTCAACCGCCGGCTGGACGAGGAGACCCCGATGGCTGGGCCGGGGACGCCCCAGGCCGGCTGAGGCCGCTGTGTTCCTTGTCCTCCTCGCGCTGGTGGCCGCCGCCGGCCTGGCGGTCGCCGGGCTGCTCGGGGTGGGCCTTCTGAGCGCGGACCGGCGTGGTCGCCGGACCGGCCTGGCCGCGGCGCTGTCGGCCCCGGTCGTGCTCGTGGGTGCGCTGGCGTTCACGGCCCTCATCGTGGTCGGCGTCGGCCTTGGAGGCGGAGGCCAGACGTCACCACCGCCGTCCGGACCGGCCGGGCCGGTGGGGCCCGACAGGAGCTCTGGGCCGGTGGAGCCTGACGTGCTGGCCGGGCCCCAGGCCGGGCCCCAGGGGCAGTTGGACGACGGCGCGCCGGTGCCTCCCGGTCGGGTCGGCGACCCTCTGGCCGGCTTACCGTCGGTGGCGCTGGTCGTCAGCGACGAGGCGACGTTCGCCGCCGTCCCCGGGGTCGGCGGGCTGTCACCTGGTGGGGCCGTACGGGTGGCAATCAGTGGGTTCGAGTGGCACGAGCGAGCGGTGGCCGAGCTGTGCGTGGTTGAGGTGGGCCGCGCACGGGCGTGCGCCGGGTGGTTGCCCGTCCAAGCCGACGGCGACGGCCGGGCCGAGATCCTGTTCGCCGTCCCCGGCAACGTCACCGTTGGCGGTTGCCGAGCGGGCCGGCCCACCTGCCTCATCCGGGCCCGCAGTCTCGAGTCCGACCGGGAGGCCGTGGCTCAGGTGGTCCTCGTGGACCCCTTCGTTCCCGGGACGGTGCGGGTGACGCCCGCGCGCGGCGTGGTGGACGGCCAGAGCGTCGAGGTGGCTGTTAGCGGTTTCCCTCCGGGCACGTCCGCGCGGGCGCTGCTGTGCGGGCCTCCGGGCGGGTACGACGGCGAGCGCTGCCAGGCGCTCGGGATGGGCGCCTCCCTTACGATCGACGAGCGGGGCCAGGGACGCACCGCGCTCGCTGTGTCCGCGGGCTCGCTCTGCGGCCCCCGGCGGCCGTGCGCCGTGAGCGTGGTCGTCAACGACGGCTACTTGGCCGCGCCCGCGGTGCCCATCAGCTTCGCCCGCGGGCCCGGGGTCGATTACCGGTCGGGCCGGGTGGCCACCGGGCTCGGGGTGGCGCTCGCCCTGCTCACCCTCGCCCTGGTGGTGGCCTGGCGGACGGACTGGGCCAAGCCCAGCGAGGCCGCCACCCCGGATATGGACGCCGCCGACCTGCGGGCCGACCAGAGCCTCGACGACCTGTTCGGCAGCGATGCCGAACTGGACCAGCGAGACCCCGTCCCGTGGTGACCGGGCCAGCGCGCCAGGGAGCGCGCTGGCGAGGGGTGGACCGGCCGTGAACGGCGGGTCGTGGGCGTGCTGGGCCCTTCCGAGGCGGTCGACGAAGTGACAGACCGCCCAAAGCGCCTGGGGCGAGCCTCGGAGCCGGCGTCAGGAGGCGGGATGAAGGTTCGGCAGGTGGGGCTCGACTCCCACCGGGCTGGATCAGCGGGCGAGCGGGTTGGCGACGTGCATGCCGTTGTGGGCCGCGGCTTCGCACAGAGCCTCGTCGGCGCTCGTCAGGAGCCCGGCCTCAAGATGGAGCGCGGCGGCCAGGTGGACGGCGTCGTAGCCGCGCAGAGCCTCGGTCTCGGCCAGTCCGGCTGCTCGGGTGACCAGGTCGTCGGTGACCCTGGCCAGGTGGAGGTCGCCGATCAGCTCCGACAGTTCGGCCTTGGCCTGCTCGTACTGCTCGGCGGTCAGGCGTCCACCCCGGGTGGCGGCCGCGAGAGCGGCGCGTGCCTCGACGACGATCAGGCTGACCGACGCGAGCGTGTCGGCCGCGTCCCAGACGACCTCGGCTCGATCGGAGCCCGCCTCGTAGATGACGAGCTTGAGCAGCGTCGACGTGTCGACGTAGGTGATCACCGGCGTTGGTCGGCAACCAGGTCGCTGACCGCGCCCTTGGCCACGATGCGGGGGCGGGGCCGACTACGGGTGGCGCGAGATGGTGCTCGCACGACGCCGGCGGCGACGAGCGCCCCGAGCCGGTCCGTCGAGGAGTCCACCGGGGACAGCCGGGCGACGGGCCGGCCGCGATCGGTCACCACGACTTCCTCGCCCGCTCGGACGCGGTCGATGTACCTGCTGAGGTTGTTCTTGAGGTCTCGGATACCGACCTGCGAGCGAGATGTAGCTACATCCATACGACGATTGTAGCGTCACCGCGGCCGGATGAGCCCTCCGCCGGCACCTGGCAGGTCTGCTTCCGGGAGCCGAGCGGGTCGAGCGGCACCATCCCCGTCCACTTCACGATCGTCTGACGGCGTGGGTGGGCGGGCCGGTCTCTGACGGTCGGGGGGGCCCGCTTGGTTGCTTGACAGCGACGGTATGCTGCGTGCGTCCGGTAGATGTACGGTGCACTTACTGTGCATACTGAAACGGTGGGAGGGAAGCGATGGCAGGTCCTGACGCTTTGATCACGTCGGGCCCGATCCCCGAGGGGTTGCTGCACGAGTTCGAGCAGCTCGACCTGAGCCCCTACGAGGCGCGCGTCCTGCTCGCCTTGCTGCGGTTGGGGTCGGCCAACACGGCCCAGCTGGCCCGCCACTCGGCGGTGCCCCGCACCAGCACCTACCAGGTGCTCGAGGAGCTCAACCGCAAGGGCCTGGCCCAGCGCATGAGTGTGGAAGGCCCGGCGGTGTGGGCCTCGCCGGGGCGCGAGGAGGTCTTCGACCGCATCGACGCCGCCCAAGAGGAGCGCCTGCGCCAGTACCGCACCCGCACGGCCCGGCTGCGCGAGGAGCTGGCCCGTACCTTCCCCGAGAACCCCGACGCCGCCGGCCCCTACGTCCACGTGATCCAGGGGGCGTCGCAGGTCAGCAGCATCTACGACAAGCTGCTGGCCGAGGTGCAGGACGAGCTGCTGGTGTTCAACCGGCCGCCGTACTCGCTGCCTCCCGAGCAGGTCAACCGGGCCGTGCTCGAGGCCATGAGCCGGGGCGTGGCCTCGCGGGTCCTCTACCAGGAGCCCCAGTGGGACCACCCTGACGCCGCCGAGTTCCGCAAGGCGATGGCTGCCTACCACGAGGCGGGTGTGGTCGGCCGGCTGGTGGACGAGCTGCCGATAAAGCTCGCCTTGGCCGACCGCAAGGTCGCCCTGCTGGCCATGACCGACCCGGTGCTGCCCGACATCGGCTTCCCGACCACCTTGCTGGTCGAGCACCCAGGGTTCGCCTCGCTCCAAGCCGACGCCTTCGAGCGCCTGTGGGAGACGGCCAAGCCTATGGGCGACGAGCACCGGGGCCGGCCCGGCGCCGACGGCTGATCGACCCCGCGGGTTGACCAACCCCGGCGGCCAAGATGGCACTTGCATCTGGGTTGATGTCGCGCGACTCTGGTGACGGGTGACTTCGTAGTCTTGACCTACGACGCGGGTACCTCGCGACGTTCGGCCACGCGCCGCGGCGGCGGCCCAACGGTCCGCACGTGATCTCCCCGGCGGCCCGGACGGGCCTGGGCAGGCGACGGGCTGTGCAGACCCGGACCGGGCCGGCGCCGCGCCGTCGCGGCCGGGCAACCGCCGTCGGCTTGGCCGCCTGGGCGCTGGTGGCCTCGGGCTGCGTGCCCCGGCCCCAGGCCGAGCCGCCGCTGCCACCCCCGCCCGCGGTCGTCGAGGTGACCCTGGCCGACTACCGGTTCGAGCTGGCCGGCGAGGTGCCGCCCGGGCGGGTGGTCTTCAACGCCTATAACCGGGGGACGGTCGACCACTCCCTGACCCTGATCGTGCTGCCCGAGGACTTCCCGCCCCTCGACGAGCAGCTTCGGGGCGACACCCGGCGGCCGGTGACCAACCTGGCCCTGCTGCCCCGGCGCCCCCCCGGGGAGAGGGGGACGTTCGCCGTCGACCTCGTGCCCGGCCGCTACGGGCTGGTCTGCTTCGTGCCCGGGCCCGACGGGGTGGCCCACGGCGTCCGGGGCATGAACGCCGAGTTCCGCGTGGTCTAGGGGTTGCAGGGCCTGCTTTGTAGCAGTAAGCTGCTACACGCAGTCAACATCAAGGCTGGCGGTTGTGTGCCGCAGTTGCAGCAAGGAGGCAGGCGTGATCACTGGCAGGCGAGGTCTGAGGCTTTCCCGGCGGGCGACGGTGGCCGGGGCGCTGGGCATGGCGGCCGCGCTGGCCGTGGGGTCCGTGGCGTGGGCCTGCACGGTGCCCGTCGGCTTCACGTGGTACTCCGACGGCACGACGGCCAAGCAGGGTGGCCAGGGCACGTTCATCACGGCCTATGCCACCCAGGCCCGGGCCAACCGCCAGTTCAACCTGGTCACCGGCAACGCCCAGGGCGAGCCCGGCCACGAGGGCCACGCCTGCATGTTCAACGTGACCAACCTCAACCCCAACCTGCGCACGTCGAGCTCCTCAGGGTTCATCCCCAACACGACCGGTCAGGTCAACAGCGCTCCCGGGGTCTGGCAGGTGTGCTTCCGTGAGCCCAGCGGTGCCACCTCGACTATCCCGGTTTCCTTTACCGTCACCTGATCGGCACTGAGCGGCGCCGGGCCTTCCGGCTTCAGGTTGCGACGGTGGTTCTCGCCGGCCTGGCGTGGCAGGCGGGGGCCACCGCGTCCCAGCCCTCGGCTCGGCCCGAGGTCGGTGCCAGCGTGCCGGCGACGGCCACCTACACCAACCTGGGTGTGGCCCAGAACTCCCCGATGCTCGCTATCGACCCCACCGACTCCCGGTTCGTGGCCCTGGCCCATCGCCAGGACGCGCCCGAGTTCGGCTGCGGGCTCCAGGTATCGGGCGACGGCGGGCAGGGCTTCGTGCCCGCCGAGCCCGTGCCCGTGCTCCCCGAAGGGGCCGAGCGCTGCTACGGCCCCGAGGTTGCCTTCGACCGCCATGGCCGGCTCTATTACCTGTTCATCGGCCTGGCGGGCGCCGGCAACAACCCCGTGGGTGTCTACCTCACGACCTCGACCGACCACGGCCGCACGTTCAGCCCGCCCGCCCAGGTGCTGGGGCCCAGCAGCTACCAGGTGCGCATGGTCATCGACAACGACCGGGGCCGCCGGGGCCGCCTTCACCTGGTGTGGCTCCAGGCCGCCAACGACGACCCTCTGGGCGGCCTCCCGCCGCTGCCCAACCCCCTCATGAGCGCCTACTCCGACGACGGGGGAGCCACGTTCTCCGAGCCCGTCCAGCTCTCCGATGCTGACCGTCCCCGGGCCGTGGCCCCGGCCATCGCCGTGGGCACCGACGGGCGGGCCCACGTGGCCTACTTCGACCTCCAGGACGACTTCCGTGACTACCAGGGCCTCGAAGGCCCGGCGTGGGAGGGGACGTGGTCGGTAGTCGTCACGACCTCGGCCGACGGGGGACGCTCGTGGGGCCCGGGGGTCGAGGTCGACGACGGGCTGGTGCCGCCCGGCCGGGTCATCCTCATCTACACGATGGCCCCGCCCTCGCTGGTGGCGGGCGACGACGGTTCTCTGGTGGCCGCCTGGTCGGACGCCCGCAACGGCGACGCCGACGTGTTCACCAGCCGGTCGGCCGACCAGGGGGCGACGTGGTCGCCGCCGCTGCGGGTGAACGACGACCCGCCCCGGCCCGAACCGGCCGACCAGTACCTGCCCCGCCTGTCGGTGGCCCCCGGCGGCCGGGTCGACCTCGTCTACTTCGACCGGCGCAACGACCCGGCCAACGTGCGCAACGACGTGTACTACTCGTGGTCCGACGACGGGGGCCAGGCGTGGGCCCCGAGCCTGCGCCTGACCGAGCACTCCTCGGACACCCGGGTGGGCCAGCGCTACGCCGTGCCTTCGGCCACCGGCTTGTTCGAGATCGGCTCCCGCCTGGGCCTGGTCTCCACCCGCGCCCGCGCCTTGGCCGCCTGGCCCGATACCCGTAACAGCCTGCTGGGGTCGGCCGACCAGTCAGTGTTCACGGCTGAGGCCCGCTTCCCCGGGGTGATCGACGAGCCCGAGGTCGAGGGCCCGCCCTGGCTGCTGATCGGCGCTATCTCGGGCGGGGCCACGAGCGTGCTGGTGATGATCGTGGTCGCCGTCCACCGCCGCCGTTCCCAATCGGCGCCCGCCGTCGTAACATCAGCGAAGTGAGCGGAAGGCCACAGAGGTCTTTGAAACGGCGCCTTCCGGCGGCGGCTGTGGTCCTGGCCGTCCTCCTGCCCGCCATGTGGGCCCTGTCGGTGGGCGCCCAGTCCGCCCCTACCGGCACCGGCATCGGGCTGTGGCCTCGAGGGCCCGACAACCTCTGTACGGACGAGATCAACAGCGACCTCGGCAGGCAGTCCCAACCGGTAGGCGAGGCCCGGCTGCTCACTCACCACGAGAACATGAAGGTCGCGGGGGGGCCGAACGGAGACCTGTTTGTCAGCGACCACTTCTGGGTCCGCCGGGTCAGCAACGGGATCATCCATACCATCGCCGGGCCGCCGGGCACGATGGTCGAGTACCCCCGCTACGACGCCAACTTCCAGCAGATCGGTGTCTACGGTCTCGTGGAGTTCCCCGACCACTCGCCCGACGGCGACCCGGGGCTGGCCAGAGAAAAGGTCCTGGCCGTGTACGGGATGGTGGCCGACCCCCTGAGCGGGGGTGTGTACATCGTCGACAACTCGCTGGTCTCGGGGGGTGGGCCCACCCTGGTACGCCGGCTGACCCCGGGGCCCGACGACTCGCAGTGGCAGATCACGACGGTGGCTACCGACGGGGCCAGCGGCTTCACGGCCTTCCAGCACCAGATCGGCCTGGCCACCTGGGGCAACCGGCTGCTCTATCCCCAGCCCTGGAGCGGCCAGGTGGGCCTGATCGGGCCGTCGGGGCGCATCGACACGTTCGCCAGTGAGGGCCTGGCCCAGCCAGTGTCGGCGGCCGTCGACGGCGAGGGCAACGTCTATGTGGCCGACGCCGCCGCCGGGGTGTACAAGGTCTCGCCCTTCGATACAGAGCCGCCCGTAGCCGTCGGCGGTTTCGGGGCGGGGGTGCGGGAGGTGGCCGTCGACCCGGCCGGCACCATGCTGTTCGTGCGAACGGGCGGCGAGGTGCACCAGGTCGACCTCAAGGGCGACACCACCACTTCGCGCCTGCTGCTGGCCCGGCCGTCTGCGTGGTCGCCCAATGGCCTGTGGTTCGGCGGCAGCCCGGCCCGGCTCTACCTGGCCAACTGCCATGTGTGGACGGTGACCCCGCTGGCCGCCCAGTCCACCACGACCTCTTCGGCCCTCGACCCGGTGCCCGACACCGTGCCCCTGCTCCAGGCCCCCGGCGGGGGGGGTTCGGGCGGCGCCCCCGCTGGCGACCCCGCCCCCGGCCCGGTCCCCGGAGCCGACGGCGGCGCAGCGGGTGCAGGTGCAGGAGAGGGCGCTGGTGCGGGCCAGGGTGCGGGGGGCGGGGTGGGTGGCGGAGTGGGCGGTGGGGTGGGCGAGGGGGCTGGGGTCGCCGGCGGTCGGGGGGAGGGCGCCGGGGGCGGCGTGGGCGGCGGGGCGGGTGCCGGATCGGGTTTCACTGCGCCGGCCGGAGGTGGGGGTGCGTTGACGGCTCCCTCGGGCGCAGGCGCCTCGGGTGGCCCGGGAGCGGGCCCGGCCCCCCTCGCCGACCCCGGGGGCGCAGGGCCGGCGGGGGTTGCCCCCGGCTCCGGAGCGGAGGTCGCGGGCAGCCAGGGAGCTGCGACGGCCCAGGGCCCTGGCCTGGCCCCCGGCGGCCCGGCGGCTGCGGCCGCCCCCACCGCTGGCCCCAACGGGGCCCTGGCCGGCGCCCCCAGCCAGTCGGCCATGGGGGCGCCCCGCTATGCCATGGTCCGGGCCGATGACGACGGCCCGGCCGCGTGGTGGCCGGTGGCCGCCGGTTCCGTACTACTGGTCGGCTGCGCCGCCTTGGCCGCTGCCGGCCTTTCCGACGTCCGGTCCCGACCTTCCACTGCCCGGGCCAGTGCCGCACCTGTACGCCGTTCCACTCCGGCCCCCGCCCGGGCCCGCGCCTGGTGACCGTCGCCGGCCCCATTGGACCGGCCGCCCACGGCCGCGCCTCACCCCCCGAAACCTGCGCGGGAATCGTGGGCGAAACGCCCACGATTCGCGCGCGGGTTTCGCTGGGCCCCGGTTCCCGCGCGGGAATCGTGGGCGAAACGCCCACGATTTGCGCGCGGGTTTCGCGGGGCCGGGTTTCGCAGAGCCGGGTTTCGCAGAGCCGGGTTTCGCGGTGGCAGGGACCGGGCCCGGGGTCCGTCACCGCCGACAGGCCGGGCGGGGGTGGGCTGTGCTGAAGAAGCCGGGAGGCGGGGCGGGCAAGCCGGCGGCCGGAAAGCCGGCGGCCGGGAGGCGGGGCGGGCA
>JBFMCT010000024.1:30350-49560 GCA_040754375.1 Actinomycetota bacterium | reverse complement strand
GGAAAGGGGGTGGAGCCGCTGGCTTGAACGCGCGCAGTTCTGGTGGCCATCACCGCGCAGTTCTGATGGCCGCCAGCGCGCGGTTCCCGAGTCCGTCTCCGTTCAGAATCTCGTGGCCCTTGACAGCCTTTTCCTGCCCTTTCGTCACTCCCGCCCGCGGCCTTCTCCCTCTTGGCCCTAACTTGGGTGCCAGGCAGCGTGTTCGGCGTTGACGGCTATCCCTCGAAGGAATCCCGCAGAGCAGCGGCCGCACGAGGCAGGCCGTTCTTGCTCAGCTCGTCCAGTACGTCATCGACGGTCCGGGTTGGACTCCGGAGAGCGGCTGACTGCTGCTGGACGGCAGCCGCGACACGTCCCGGAGCGAGATCGAAGAGGTCGAGAATGAACTCGTCCGGGCTCTGTGCCTCGATGTTGAAGGGTCCGAGGGCATCGTCGGGAAAGTCTGGGAGATTGGAAGTCACGATCACCTGGGCGTTGCAGCGGATTCCGGCGGCGAGAACGTGTCGGTCGTCGGGGTCGGGGAGAACGAGGCCGCTGATCAGCGGTTCATAGCCGGTGACCAGGCAATCCGCCACGGCGTCGCACATCAGTTCACGTGTGCGGGACAGGCGGGAGGCGTCGAGATCGGGACGACGTCGCAGAATGCTGGCGACCATCTCGTCGAGGATCTGCTCGGTCCACCGGCCACGGAACAGACCGGTCTGTGCAAGACGCACGAGGAGGTCTCGAAGACCCGCCGGGTGCAGGACGTTGGCGTCGTAGAGGGCGGTGAAGGCCACCGCCCGCCAGTCTGTCAGTAGTACAAACCGAGGTCTTCCGCCTCGCGGGAGAGCTCATCGAGCACTTCCTGGCGGCGGGTGTCGTCGTGTCGCTTGTAGTCGAGCACATCGACGAGTTGCACCTTGCGGCGGTTGCCGACCCGGCGGTAGGGCATGCGTTCCTCGTCGAGCAACCGGATGAGATACGGCCGTGACACGTTTAGGAGGTCGGCGGCCTGCTGGGTGGTGAGCTCGGCGTGCACGGGGGCGACGGTGACGGCGTTGCCGTTCGCCAACTCAGCGAGGACGTCGACGAAGAACCGGAACGCCACTGCCGGGATGATGACCTGGGTCTCCGGCCCGTCCTCCTCGGTGCACAGACGCACACGTCCCGTCGGGGTGGGGTGGGCGCGCAGGAAGGCGTTGAGCTCCGCGACCGCCTGAGCGGCCTGGTCGGCCGCCCTCTTGTCGGGCAGCTCGAGCTCCCTGAGCGCGGCCGTAACCCTGGACATCGTTGTCCTCCTCTCTGCCGGGCAGCTATCAGGCACTCAGTATGGCTTACGGGAGACAGATTCGCAAGAGTCGAAATATTCGCAGTAAGTGATGATACGCTAGGAGAGTGTCACACCTCCCAGGGAAACTGATCTGGCGTGCTCCGCAGTGGCAGCGCGTCTCCTGCACTGGCTTGCCAACAGGCCGATCCAACTGCCGCCGAGACGAGTGCCCGAGCGCAACCGAATAGAATAACACTTGTGTACTTACGAGAGTGGGATACGGACCCACGCAGTGGGAGGCCCCATGGGACGGGAGGAACGACCAACCCCAGCCGGCGTAGATCCGCTCGGCCCCGTGTTCATCTCGTATCGGCAGAGCGATGGGACGCCTCTTGCCGTCGCGCTCGCTTGGGCGCTCAGGGCCGCCGGTGTGCCCGTCTGGCACGATCAGACCGACCTGCCGCCAGGCGATACGGCCAAGCGCCTTCAGGAGGCGCTCGCGTCAGGGCTCTCGGGAGCCATCCTGGTCGTAACTCCACAGATCGCCGACTCCAAGGTCGTCCGGGAGGTGGAGTTGCCGGCGTTGCTGGACCTCGCCAAGGACCCGGCCTTCACGCTCTCGATCGTGTCCACGATCTCTCGGCCTGATCAGCCCGGCATGCTGGACTACGGGGCGCCCGACCGACTCCTCGGCGTGGCCGCGGGCACATTGTCGGCGATCGAACAGTCGCCGGGAGTGTCCGGTGTGCAGCGCGCCGATGTGGCCCGTCGGCTGGCCCGCAGGCGGCTCGAGCACCTGCGCCCTGCGATCGCCGATGGGGGTGAGTTGGTGCTCGACCTCCAGACGCGAGTCCCGCCGTTTGCGGCTCAGCATGATGCCCACCTCGTTGTCAGACTCCGCCCTCCGATGGACGGACACCGTCGACCGGATGCTCGTGGGCTCGCGGACCTTCAAGCATTCCTCGGCCAACTGCCGCAGCTGGTCGCTATCAGCGGCGCCTCGCAGATGAGGGTCCGGGGCGGCGCGCATCTGTCGGTCGCCTGCGCGTTCGGCGCGGCTGTGCCCACGACTCTGATGGGCTCAGTGGAGGTCGTCGACACCTCCGGGAAGCCGTGGCTGCTGGCGGGCCAGGCGCCGAGCGCTGGGCCCGAGCGAGTCTTGGTCCCCGTATCGCCTCCTTCCCACAACCATGACCGCGGGCCAGTCCTCGTATACGTGGACTTGCTGCCGCAACGCAGTGATGCGGCCTACGACGATCTGGTCGCGAAGAACGACTTCGCCAGCGTCGTTCATATGCGCCCGGTCGCGGCCGGCTTGCTCGAACCGGGCGAAGCCGGCCGCATGGTCGGCGACGTCATTGCCGCCGTGCGGGAGATCGCTGGCTCGCACGGTACTACCGAGGTGCATCTGCTGCTCCGGTGCCCCTACCCGGTGGCGCTCTTGATCGGACGCTGCTTGAACACCCTCACCGTGCACCTTTACGAGTGGGAGGACGCCGTCGAGGGCGATGCGGCCTCGCCGCGGTATGTCCCGTCGGTCGTGCTGCGCTCGGGTGCAGGGGGCAGCCCGGTTGACCGAGTGTCCGCCCCCTCCCCCCCCGACAGCGAGGAGCTGTGATGGCGACGTTGCGCAGCCAGTTCGCCGATGCGCTCACCAACATCGAGGTGAACGGTAGGAAACGTGAGCGCGCGATCGCCGCGCACACTGAGATCCGTGACCTGTTGGCATCGGACCAGCAGCTCCGCGCCTGGGGGATCAATGCGCGCCTCATCGGCTCGTACAGCCGCCACACCGCCCGTTACCCGGGCAAGGACGTCGACGTGTTCGCGAGGTTCGACTCACTCGACACCTCCGCCATGCCCCGAACCGTCTACGAGGCGGTGCAAGCCGTGCTCGTTGACGAGTATGGAATCGCGGCCGACGGCGGCAGGGCGACGCCGCAGGACCGCAGCATCAAGGTCGAGTTCAGAGATCCGGATGACGAGAACGATGACAACCAGGCCTTCGCCATCGATGCGGTCCCCGCGGTCCGTGACGGGGATCGCTGGGGGATTCCGACCAAGGACCGGAAGCGATGGGCAGAGAGCACCGGACGCTGGGTCACTACTGACCCAGAGCGCTTCGGCGAGCTCTCGTCGAACCTGAGCACCTCTCTGTACTCGCCATCCGTCGCTGGACAGAACGCGTACAAGCCGATTGTCAAACTGATGCGTCAGGCTCGGCACGTGCATATCGGCGACAAGCGCCCGGGCGGCCTTTTTGTTGAGTTCGCGGTCTACGACGTTTGGTTCTCGGGTGCGATCACCGGCGACGAGTGGGATCCGCTGTTCGCTGCCACACTCCGCGCGGTCGCGAACCGGTTCGGGACAGCGCCCTACATCCCGCTGCTCGACCCTGCCATGGGCACACCGGTGGCGCCGGCCCTTGCCGACGACGTGTGGGCGAATGCGCGGGACGAATTCGCCAGGCTGGCGACGCTCGCGGAGGAGGCAGTCGCTGTTGAGAAGTGCGCCGCCGCGACCAAGTGGCGGGAGATCCTGGGCGAGAACGAGCGAGGCCAGGTCTTTCCACTGCCGCCAGGTTGCGACGCCGGAGGATTCCCGATCAGCGCCATCGCCTCGATCGCCGGACTCGGTACGAACGAGGCTCGCAAGTTCGCGTGAGCGGGATCGAGACCCTCGAACAGCCGTCGCTGGAGGCGTTCACCTCGAGCCTTGTAGCCGCTGGCTTCGAACCTGAGCCGGGGTCGGAGGCGACTGTATGGAAGGGTCCGATCCACCCGGCCTTCGAGGGCCTCACCAGCGCAACCCACATGAGGATCGTCCTACGTGACGGTTGGCCGTTCGTGTCTCCGGTGGTGTTCGTGGACGGGCTGCACACGAACCACCTGACTGAGCACGGGTACGTCTGCCTGTGGCAGGAGAGCGACGCGTCCGGGGCGTGGCTGACCCTGCCTGGCTTCTTCAACCGGATGGAGCAGTGGTGTGAGAAGGCCAGGACCGGGTGGGACGAGCGTGGCCTCGCTCGGGACGCGTACCTGAATTTCACAAAGAAGCATCCAGCTGTCGCCACCTACGACCTTTCCAAGTGGCACACAGACCACGCTGGATCGCGGGGACCGTTCTACGGAACCATCCGGCATCCCTTCCATGTCGAGCTTTCTCCCAGTACGGGTCCAGGCAATGCTCTTAAGGGGCTGTGGTTCCACCTCGGAACTGTTGGAGTACCGCCGCGGAACCTTGTCGAGACAAGCGCCAGCCTCAATCGAGCACAGCGCCGCGGCCTCGATCGCGCCATGGCGAAGCGCCGGGAGACGGACGTCCTCGAGTGCAGTGGCTCCGTCGACCTCGTGATGCTCCGCTGGGACCGGGACCAGGTTCAGCACTCGCTCGTGCTCGCTTTGTCCGGCAGCGGTACCTCGGTGGAGGCGACGGTGTTGCAGGATGGGCCGAACGACGAGAGGTCGCTGATGCTAAGAGCAGGGCATGACGCGGCAACCCTGCGGGAAAAGTCGGTGGCCATATTCGGAGTCGGGGCACTCGGCGGTCATGCCGCGGTCTGCCTCGCTTCCAGCGGCGTAGGCCGCCTTAGGCTTGTCGACTCTGACCAGATTCTCCCCGGCAATGTCGTGCGCCACGTGGTCGGCCACAACGCCGTGGGAATCCCGAAGGCCCACGCTGTCAAGGTCCGTGTCGGCGAGCATGCGCCCTGGGCCGATGTCGACACAGTTCTTGAACAGCCCCGGAGGCCCTCCCGTATTCGAGAACTCATCAGCGACGTCGACCTCGTTGTCGATGCGACGGGCAGCGAGGCCGCCACGGGCTCGATCGCTGCGGTGGCTGCACTCGTAGGCAAGCCCCTGGTCTCAGGTGGACTGTTCCGAGGTGGTGCCATCGGTCGAGTCCAACGGCAAGGCATGGCTGGCGACGTGGCACTTGCCTATCGCGCGGGGAATCAGGGCTATCGGATGATTCCCCCGGGCTCTGAGGAGGAGCTGATCGAACCGGCGATTGGGTGCTCCGCCCCCGTGAACAATGCCCCCCCGGCTGCCGTGTTGGCGTGTGCTGCCTTGCTCGCCCAGTCCGCTGTTGACGCGCTATCTGGACGGCGCATGTTGCCTGACGACATCACAGATGTGTACGCCGCGCTCGAGGGGGAGCCGCCGTTCGACCAAGTCGGCCGGATCCAGTAGACCCGATGCGGCCCGTGCTCATCGAGGAGCGGCTTCTTGCCGACCTGACGCGGATGGCGGAGACCGCCCTCCCGTTTGAGACGGGCGGGGTCCTCGTCGGGGTCAAGACGCGCGGGAGCATCTGGATCGTCGGTGTCGCCGAGCTCGGTCAGAGCTCGCCGGGTCACTACATCGTCCCGAAGGGCGCAACGCATCCTGCGGTCCAGCGTGCCCGGGAGTCCATCGATGCACGCGTTGGATACGCAGGGGACTGGCACTCACACACTGGAGACGATGGACCGAGCGCTACTGATCGCGCTGCGATGCGGGCGATCAGCTGGTTCGCCGCCGGCCCCGGGCTAGGTGGTCCGTGCTTGGTGCTGGTCAGGTGCACGTCCGCCGGCCCGGTGGTCGACGCCTTCCGTTCCCGCTTCCTTCAGCTCCGTGCGGTGCCCTTGTTGCCGACCGGGCCGTTCGTACCTTGATCGAACAGTCTGCCGGCCGCGTCGCGGGTTGTCTTGCGGCCTGACGGCTCCGAAGGGATTCAGGTCCGCCCTGCTGAGCGCCGCCGCCCAGTTCTGGACTCGTCGAGGATCAAGACGTCGTCTACCTCGATCATTCCCGAGTGGGTTGGAGCTAACGCGACCATCGGACCCCCGCCACCAAGAAAGAGCAGGTCAGGGCCCCGCCGAGTGCGGGGCCTTCCTGCACCCGGCAGACCGTGCAAACGGACTGCAAACGAAAAATGCGGAGGTGTCGTGGCCAAGGTCGTCGACATCGAGCGCGTGAGGGTTGATCGACTCGCCGACGAGCTCCTGGCGGCGATTCGAGACGCCTTCGCTGGGCCGGGGATCTACAAGGTCTCGACGGCCGAGGTCGAGACGTCGAGCGCTGGCGTCGAGCAGCGCGGGCCTGCGCTCGGAGGCTCGGGTCAGCTGCAGCACAGCGGTCTCGGTTGACGGGTGCTCCGTCTGGATCGTCCACCTCTCCGGCGACATTCCCGGATCAGGTGCGGACGCGACGCGCGATCGACGTCTTGTTCAACTGGTGACTCCCCTTGTCAGCGAGCCGGGCTCGTCTGGCAGATCTCCTGGATCGTCATGGCCACGGCTCCCGCCACGTTCGCGTATGTTCGTTCACCAGCGAAGACAGCCGATCGATCGCCGCTTGGGCGTTGGGATGCGCTTCCTTGCGTCGACGGCGTTGCCGTCCTCGCACGCTTCAACCGTCTCACGCGGTGGTGTACTGGCAGCCCCGGTCGGAGTGGAACCGCAGGTCCTCGAAGCGGAGCCGGCCCCGGGTCGTGGTCGCGTGGCGGAGGGCGTCGGTGCACAGCTTCGCCCGCAGGTGGTCGGCCACCGACCAACCCACGAGCCGCCGCGACCACACGTCGATGACGGTGGCGACGTGGCGGGGTTCGCCTGACCAGTGGCAGGGGATAGCATTGGTGCTATGGGTTGGGGTACGATCGAGTCGAGGACGAGGTGGTCGAGTGGCTTGCCCGCCTCGAAGACGAAGCGTTCGGTCAAGCGGAGCGGTACATCGATCTGCTCGCCGAAGAAGGAGTGCACATTGGTGAACCGTTCACCCGCCAGCTGCGAGGCAAGCTCCGGAAATTGCGGTTCAGCCTGGACCGCAGGCGGGTGCGGATCACGTACTTCCTCGCATCGGGCAGGCGGATCGTGCTGTTGACCGTGTTCGTCAAGACGCAGAGCCAGGAGCGACGCGAGTCCGACCGGGCGGAGAAGGCGATGCAGCGATGCATCGCCGAAGGCCATACCGTGGAGGAGGACTGATGACAGGACGACCGAGTTGGGATGAGGTCAAGGCGGCCCGGGCGCAGAGCCCGGAGCGTCGCCGTGGGTATGAGAAGGCGGGTCGAGCGATCCGGTTGGCGATGGATATCCGCGCCCTGCGCGAGGCTCGCGGGTTGAGTCAGCGGGAACTGGCGGAGCGGGTGGGTACGACGCAGTCGGCGATCGCTCGCCTCGAGGGTGGCACCATCTCGCCGAGCCTTCCGACGTTGGACAAGATCGCCGAGGCGCTCGACGCCGAGTTGAGCGTGGGCCTCGTCGACCTGAAGATGGGCTGAGGCTCGGCGGGTCGCGATCCTCATGAACGGTGGACCGGGGACGGCGCACGTGCCCAGCGCGTTCGAAGCTTTCCGTGAGTTCGCGCAGCGATGACCCCCTCGGAGCCGGTCAGCGGTTCGATGGCCGTGATGTTGTCGGCCTGCCCCTCTTGCCGAGTGTGGGCTGAGCAGGACGAGGGCCCGTACCACCGTGACGCGCAGCCGCTGCGTCGAGACATCACCGAGGACCGCGAGGGCGTGCCGTTGCAGCTGGGCGTCCGCCTCGCCGGCGACAGCGGCACGCCCGTGGGTGACGCAACCGTGGAGATCTGGCAGTGCGACGCCCTGGGCCGCTACTCCGGGTTCCCGCCCCCGAACGACGCGGCCGTCGTCACCTCGGCGGAGGCACCTCGCGGTGAGTACCTGCCCGACCAGACGTTCCTGCGCGGCAGCCAGGCCGCCGACGAGGCGGGCATGGTCGAGTTCCGCACCATCTACCCGGGCTGGTATCCCGGCCGCACAGTGCACATCCACGTCATGGTCCACCTCGACAACACCACGCTGACCAGCCAGCTCTACTTCCCCGACGAAACCAGCAACTACGTGCTCTCCCTCGAGCCCTATGCCCAACGCTCGGGTCGTGACACCACCAACAACACCGATGAGATCCTTCCCACCGGCGGCGACCCCGCCGTCGTTGACCTCGCCGCCGACGGCGACGGCTATCGAGCCGCCATCTGCCTTGTTCTTCCAACGACGGAGCGAACCACATGAGCGGTCCCGTCGTCGCCGCCGACACGGCACCGGAGGTACCGCCGGCCCAAGTCGAGACAGCCGTCGTCGAGGTCACCGAGAGCCGTGCCAGCCAGGTCGGCGCGTTCACCGTGCGGCGCGCTCTGCCCCGCCGGAATCGCCGCACCGTTGGCCCGTGGTGCTTCGTCGACCACATGGGCCCCGCGACCGTCGACGAACGGGGCCTCGGCGTCGCACCGCATCCCCACATCGGGCTGCAGACCGTCACGTGGCTGCTCGCCGGCGAGGCGCTGCATCGCGACTCCCTCGGCAACGAGCAGGTGATCGTTCCCGGTCAGCTCAACCTCATGACCGCCGGCCATGGCGTCTCGCACTCCGAGGAGGGGACAGGCCGCTACCAGGGAGACCTGCACGGGGTGCAGCTCTGGGTCGCGCAACCCTCGACTACGCGAGACACCGCCCCGGCATTCGAGCACCACCCTGAGCTGCCACAGGCCGACGTCGAGGGCGCCGTGGCAACCGTCCTCGTCGGCGAGTTCGCTGGTGTCGCCTCGCCCGCCCGGCGAGACACCGACCACGCCGGCGTCGACCTCGACATCCGGCCGGGCCGCACAACCATGCCGCTGCGCTCCGACTACGAACACGCGGTTGTCGTGTTCGCCGGTGCCGCCCTGGTCGACGGAGCCGTCGTCGAACCCGGCCACCTTGCCTATCTCGGTACCGGCCGAGACGAGGTGCCCCTGACCGCAACCGAGCCCACGCGAGCACTGCTCGTCGGCGGGCTCCCGCTCGACGAGCCCGTGCTCATGTGGTGGAACTTCGTCGCCCGCTCTCGCGACGAGATCATCGCCGCTCACAACGACTGGACGGTGGGAGCGGAACGCTTCGGCCGCGTCGACTCGCGGTTACCCCGCATCGACGTCGCCCCCCCACCGTGGCGACCCCGGTGACGACCGACAACACGGCCATGCCAGCAGGGTTCTTCGGCCACGGCAGCCCGATGAACGCCCTCGAGCACAACCGCTACACCGAGGCGTGGCGGAGCTTCGGCGCATGCGTGCCCACGCCCCGTGCGGTCCTCGTCATCTCGGCGCACTGGTACACGAACGCCACGGCGGTCACCGCCATGCCGCGCCCGCGAGTGATCCACGACTTCTACGGGTTCCCCGACGAGCTGTTCGCCTTCGACTACCCAGCACCCGGCCACCCGGAGGTCGCGGAGCTGGTGGTCGAGACGGTCAAGCCCCGATGGGTCGGCCTCGACCGCGACAGCTGGGGCCTCGACCACGGCACCTGGTCAGTCCTGGCCCACATGTTCCCCAACGCGGACGTCCCGGTCGTCCAGCTGTCCCTCAACGCGCTCCAACCACTCGACTACCACCTCGACCTCGGTGCGCGCCTCGCGCCCCTCCGCAACCAGGGCGTGCTCATCGTCGGCAGCGGCAACGTCGTACACAACCTGCGCCGCGTCGACTGGAGCCAGCCAACGGGCGGCGCCGACTGGAACTTCCGGTTCGACGAAGCCGCCGCCCGCCTGATGCGCGACGACCCCAGCGACATCCTCAAGCTGGCCGAGCACAGCGACTTCGACCTCGCGGTGCCCACCCCGGACCACTTCATCCCGCTGCTGTACATCGCCGCGCTCGCGGCCAGTTCCGACGACACCCCCGACGTCCTCGTCGACGGCCCTGCCTACGGGTCGATCTCCATGACCAGCTACACGCTCGGCGTGACCTGCCCGGAGCAGACCAGCAAGCTCCCCGCGGCAAAGCTGCCAGAACCCGGCGCCACGCCTCCAGATCAGTCCAACCTCTGATAGGGCGAGCGCGATCACGCGAGCCAGGCGACCGGTCCCGGACGGCCGTGCCCGCTCGCCTCGTCTTGCGTCTGCAGGGACATCGTTCTGCTGACGGGTGACGGACGCCGTGGCGTTCGCGGCAAGGATGGTGTGTCGGGCCCCGAAAGGAGGACGGGTTGCTGGGTTGGGTGGCGAACATCGAGAAGGTGACCAAGGACAATGCGAACTTCAGGACCGTGCTGTTCACCGGCGGCCACACGCAGCTCACGGTCATGCGCCTCGGGCCGGGGGAGGACATCGGCCTCGAGGCCCACCCGCACCTCGATCAGTTCCTGCGGATCGAGCAGGGGAGCGCCCGAGTGGAGCTGGGGGGGACCAGGGGCTCGGTGGCCGAGACGCACGACGTCACTGACGACTGGGCGGTGATCATCCCTGCCGGCGTGTGGCACAACGTGGTCAACACCGGTACGGGTGACCTGAAGCTCTACTCGCTGTACTCGCCCCCCGAGCACCCCGAGGGCACGGTCCACGCCACCAAGGCCGACGCCGAGGCGGCCGAGCACGATCACGACGGCGGTGACCGGCCGTCGGCCGCCGACGCGCCCAAAACGGGAGACTGACCGGGTCTCGACCCTCGCCGGAGGGCCCTGTTCTTCCCCGAGGACGCCGTCACCCTCGAGGGGCGCGTGACGATGGCTGATCTCGACGCACGTCTGGGCCGGATCGAAGCGGTGCTCGCCGCGCGACGACCACCCCTGAAGGGCGAGCCCACTGAGGCCATGCTGGAAGAGGGTTGACACCAAGCCGAGCGTCTGTCATAAACTATGACTGTCATAAGATATGACGACGACAAGGAGGTCGGGCGATGTCCAGGTCCAGGTCCAGGTTCGTGTCGTGCTCCCGGGGCCATGACCGACGCTGGTGACGGGCGGGTGCTCGGCTGGCCACCGTCACGCAGTGCGGGTCTGGTGCTGGACTGACTGACGCCCGGCCCGGTTCTCGGGGCCGACAGTCTCAGGGGATAGGGACCGCGCCGTCCGGGCGGGTCGTCAGGTTGAAGCCGACGACGCCGGCCACGATCAGGGCCAGGCAGGCGATGCGGGCCGGGGTCACGGCGTCGCCACGCAACATCCCGACCGTTGCGGTGCCCACGGCGCCGATGCCGACCCAGACGGCATAGCCCGTCCCCACGGGGATGGTCTGGGTCGCCTTGGCCAGCCCGAACATGCTGGCCGCCAGAAGGGCGACGAAGGCGGCCGTGGGCGCCGGGCGGGTGAGCCCGCTGGTTGCCGGGAGCAACGACGCCCACGCCGTTTCGAGCAGACCGGCTACTACGAGGATGACCCAGGCCACAGCGCGCTCCTTCGAGCCCGTCTTTGCCTGGCCGGTACGGGGCGCCCTCGTCGGCGGTGACCGCTGGTTGCGGGACCGACCGGATGCTACCGCCGTCATCAGGTTACCGCGAGGGAGGGGGCTTGCCGCAAGGGCCCCGATCGTGCTGAACATGGCGCGTCGGCTGCGCCGCTGAGGGCCAGCACGCTCACGAGAAAGAGGAGCCGCGAATGGGCGTTCCGCCGTCCGGAGAGGACCTCGGGGGGTCGCTGACCGCGACCGACCCGGCGGTGGTGATCGCCGGCGGTGGCCCGACGGGGATGATGCTGGCCGGTGAGCTGGCCCTGGCCGGCGTGGGTGCCCTCGTCGTCGAGCGCCGGACCAGCCAGGACCTCGACGGGTCGCGCTCGGGGGGCCTGCACTCGCGCACCATCGAGGTGCTCGACCAGCGGGGCATCGCCGAAAGGTTCCTCTCGGCCGGTCAGGTCACCCAGGTGCAGGGCTTCGCCCTGATCCCGCTGGACATCAGCGACTTCCCCACTCGCCACAACTACGGGCTGGCCCTGTGGCAGAGCGACTTCGAGCGCATCCTGGCCGGTTGGCTGGAGGAGATCGGTGCCCCCGTCCGCCGGGGGTGCGCCGTGGCGGGCTTCTCCCAAGACGTCACAGGTGTCGACGTCGAGCTGTCGGACGGCTCGTGGCTACGGGCGCAGTACCTCGTCGGGTGCGACGGAGGGCGCAGCCTGGTCCGCAAGGCGGCCGGCATCGAGTTCCCCGGCCTGGCCGCTTCGACCAGTTGGATGATCGCCGAGGTCGAGATGGAGGAGGCGCCCGAGCCCGGCTTCCGCCGCGACAGCGTGGGGACCCACGCCCTAGGCCAGCGGGCCCCCGGCGAGCCCGTCCGGGTCGTGCTCACCGAGCGGGAGGTCGAGCACGCCAGCGAGCCCACCATGGACGACCTCCGCCAGGCGCTGGTGTCGGTGTACGGGACGGACTTCGGGCTCCGGCGCGCCAGTTGGATCTCGCGGTTCACCGACATGGTGCGCCAGGCTGCGAACTACCGCCAGGGCCGGGTGCTGCTGGCCGGGGACGCGGCCCACGTGCACCCACCCCAGGGCGGCCAGGGCCTGAACACCGGCGTGCAGGACGCCGTGAACCTGGGATGGAAGCTGGCCCAGGTCGTCAGGGGGACCTCCCCTGAGAGCCTGCTCGACACCTACCACGCCGAACGGCACCCCGTCGGTGCCCGGGTCATCCACAACACGATGGCCCAGGTCGCCCTGGGGCGGCCCGACGACCGCCATCAGGCCCTCCACAAGACCATGGCCGAGCTCTTGGCCATGGACGAGCCCCGCCGGCACATCGCCGCCATGGTGTCCGGGCTGGACATCCACTACGACCTCGGCGAAGGGCACCCGTTGCTCGGGCGCCGCATGCCCGACCTCGACCTGCAAACCGCGGACGGCCCCACGCGCCTGTTCGCCCTGTTGCACGACGCCCGGCCCGTGCTGGTCGACCTCGGCGGCCCAGGCCGGTTCGACGCCTCCCCGTGGGCGGACCGGGCCCGGCTGGTCGAGGCCACCTACGACGGTCGGTGGGAGCTGCCTGTCCTCGGCGAGGTCGACGCCCCTGGAGCCGTGCTCATCAGGCCCGACGGCTACGTCGCCTGGGCCGGGGACCTCGACAGCCCGGAGCTGCCCCAGGCCCTCGCGACCTGGTTCGGACCGGCCGGCCCCGGCCCCACGAGCTAGCACCTCAGCGGCGCCGGGTATTCTGAGACCGAGTCCCGTCCCCACCCGGGCTGGACGTGACCACCTCGCGACGAACTGGAGCGGATGCGTGTCCCATGATGGCAAGGTCCAACCCTTGAGGCGCGGGCTCACCCGTTCGCTCGGCCAGCCGGTCGGCGATCTCGCCCCCCTCACTTGAACGTCGCCGTCCCGGTCCTCGTGATCGCGGCCATGGTGGTGGCCAACGCGCTCTACGTGGCGGCCGAGTTCGCGACCGTCGGGTCGCGCCGGTCCCGCGTCCAGGAAGCGGCTCGGGGGGGCAGCCGATCTGCGGCGAAGCTGCTGGCGATCATGGTCAGCCCGGCCCGCCTGGACGCCTACGTCGCCGCTTGCCAGATCGGCATCACCGTGAGCAGCCTGGTGGCCGGGGCCTACGGCCAGGCCCAGCTGACCCCGTTGCTGGAACCCGCCCTGGGAGCGATCGGGGGCCGTGGGGCGGCGGTCTTGATCGTGCTCGTGTTGATCACGGCCACCCAGGTGGTACTGGGCGAACTGCTGCCCAAGACGGCGGCCCTGCGTTACCCCGAGCGCCTGGCCATGGCGACCATCGTGCCGATGCAGATCAGCCAGGTCGTGTTCCGGCCACTGGTCGCGCTGTTCAACGGCACGGCCTTCAAGCTCATGAAGCTGTGGAACCTCCAGGTGGACCACAGCCACGCCCACGTTCACTCACCCGAGGAGCTGGCCGGGCTCTACCGGGCCAGCGCGGCCGGCGGACTGATCGACGCGTCGGAGCGAGACATGCTGGCGGGGATCCTCAACGTCGACTCTCGACTGGTCAGAGAGATCATGACCCCCCGCACCCGGCTCGTGACCATCAGCGGGGCTATGACGGTCGCCGACGCCCTCACCCGGCTGTCGGGTGGCCCGCACACCCGGTTCCCCGTCATGGTGGACGACGATGTGGCCGGCATCGTTCACCTCCGCGATCTGTACCTGGCCGCTGGCGCCAACCCGGCCACTGCCGTGGCGGAGGTGGCCCGACCGGTGGTGGCCGTGGGGGAGGTCGTGAGGGTTCCGCAGTTATGGCGGACCCTGCGCGACGAGTCCCAGCACTGCGCCCTGGTCGTCAACGAGTACGGCGACCTGGCGGGGATGGTCACGCTCGAGGACGCCATAGAGGAGATCTTCGGCGAGGTGAACGACGAGTTCGACATCGAGGACGAGCCGATCACCAGCGCCGGCGGGAGGGTGTCGCTGCGGGGTGACGTCCTGCTGTCCCAGGTGGCCAGCCGGTTCGGCCTGCGTATCGACGCCGAAGGTGTCGACACGGTCGGCGGGCTCGTCTGGCACCGTCTCGGCCGCACGCCAGCCGTGGGCGACGTGGTGGCCATGACGGACGGCGGGCCCCACCTGCGGGTCGACGCCATGGACCGGCGCACCGTCACGAGAGCCAGCTTCCCCGAGCCTGGGGCCACGCCGAACGAAGGGCCGGCCGGGCCGTGATGTCTACCGTGGTCCTGCCGATCGTCGTCATCTTGTTCCTGGTCGTGGTCAACGGGGTGTTCGTGGCCGCCGAGTTCGCCTTGGTCGGCGCCCGGCCCAGCCGGCTCGACGCTCTGCCGAGCGCGGGAGCCGGCCCGCCCGCTGGCTCGTCTCGGTCATCCACCGTCCGAACGGCAGGGACGGGTACATCGCCGTGGCCCAGTTGGGAATCACCTTGGCCAGCATCGGGCTGGGCATGTACGGCGAGCCCGCGGTCGCCCGCTGGTTGTACGGGCCGTTCGAGGACTGGGGGCTGTCGAGCACGGCGGCCCACACAGTCGGGTTCATCGTGGCCCTCAGCGGCATCACGTTCATGCACGTGGTGTTCGGGGAGATGATCCCCAAGGCTCTCGCCCTGCAGGCACCCGAGCAGGTCATCATCCGGGTCAACCCAGTGATGCGGGCCTTCTCGGTCGTCTTCCGGCCCATGGTGAAGGTGCTCAACTCCGTGGCCCTGGCCCTCATGCGCCTGCTGCGCATCCCCGAGCCCGATCACCGTACGTCGCTGTACACCAGCAACGAGCTGGCCATCGTCACCGACGAAGCGGCCGAGAGCGGGGCCCTGGGAGCCATGCAGCGCGACCTCATCCGTAACGTCTTCGACCTCGACGAGCGGACCGCGGAGGAGTTGATGACCCCTCGCGGCGGTATCGAAGCCATCGACCTCGCGTCATCGTCAACGGCCGTCGCCAGCCTCATCGGTTCCTCACCCCGCAGTCGCTACCCGGTGATCGACGGGGACCTCGACCACGTGGTCGGCATGCTTCACATCAAGGACTTCATCCGGGCCGAGCAACGGCGGACCTCGTTGGCGTTGGGGGACCTCGTCCGGCCCCTTCCCGTCGTTGCCGCCACCGCCACCGCCGAGCAGGTACTCGAGCGCTTCCGGCGCGAGCGCACCCATGCCTGCCTCGTCGTCGACGAGTACGGCGGGACCCTCGGGCTCGTAACCATGGACGACGTGATCGCCGAGGTCATGGACGGTGAGGTGTCCAACGGGAGCCCGCCGGTGTTCCACAACGCCGACGGCACGATCAGCGTCAACGGCGAGGTCACCCTGGCCGAGCTGCGCGACGACCATGGCGTTCACGTCGACCACCCCCACGTCTCGACCATCGCCGGATTGGTGCTGGCTCATCACGGCACGGTGCCCCAGGCGGGCACCCTGGTCAGCATCCCCGGCTACGAGGTCGTCGTCGAGGAGACCAGCGGCCGCAAGATCGTCCGGCTCCTGCTCCAGCCCGCAGGGCCCACCGGGGCCGGGCCGTAGTTGTCGCGCCATGGCGGGAGGGCTCGATAGCGTCCTGATGTGACCGGAGCCCTGTTGGGACGCGACCGTGAGGTCCAGGACGTGCTCGGGTGGGTGGACGAGGCCCGGGCCGGGTCGCCGCGCCTGGTGCTGGTGGCTGGTGACGCGGGGATAGGCAAGACCAGCTTGGTCGAGGCGGTGGTCGCCGCCGCTGCGGACCGGGGGTTGACAGTGGCCGTGGGCCGCTCGAGCGAGCTCGATGGTGCGCCCCCGTTCCGCCCATGGGCGCACGTCTTGCGGGCGCTGGGCACCGAGGAGCTGCTCGCCCCGATGGCGGGGCCGGACGTCGACGTCGACCGGTTCGCGTGGTTCGACGCCGTGGCCCGCACCCTGGCCCGCAAGGCTGCCGACCAGGGCGGCCTGCTGGTGGTCCTGGAGGACGTGCACCGGGCCGACGATCCGTCGGTCCACCTGCTCGTGCACGTGGCCGAGACGATCACCGGTGGCCCCCTTTGCCTGCTGGTCACGGCCCGGTCCCGGGTGATCGAGCGCACCCCTTCGTTCCGCACGGCGGCTACCGCGTTCATGGGGCTGCCCGGTTGCCGCCGGGTCGACCTGGCGGGCCTCGGCCTAGAGGACGTGGGGGCGCTCCTCGGCCCGGGCACGGCCGAGGGCCTAGTGGCCCAGGCTCTAACGGTGACGGGAGGTAACCCGCTGTTCCTGCGCGAGCTGGCCCGGCACTGGCAGGTCGGGGGTGACCACCACCGGACGCCGACATCGGTGGTGGACTGCGTCCGTAGCCGTCTCGAGGAGCGGACTCCCGAATGCGTCACCGCGCTGCAGACGGCGGCTGTCGTCGGCCGGGAGTTCCCGGCCGGTCTGGTGGCCACGGCTTTGGGCTCGTCCCCGCTGGCGTGCCTCGAAGCGCTGGACGAGGCCGACCAGGCCGGGTTGATCGAAGCGACCGGGGAGCCAGGCTGGTTCCGGTTCGTGCACGTCCTGGTCCGCGACGCCGTCGAGTCCGGGCTCGGGGCTGCCAACTTGGCCCTCGCTCACCGTCGGGTGGCCTTGGCCATCGAGACCTACGAGGGGACGGCGGGCGACAACGTGGCCGAACTGGCCCGCCACTGGGGGGCGGCCGCTGCCTTGGGCGACCGGGACGTTGCTGCCGACTGGTGCGAGCGGGCCGCGGTCGCGGCTGACCGGCGCCTGGCGTGGGAGGACGCGGCTCGCCTCTACGACCAGGCGGCCGAGCTGGCGGGCCCGGGCGGGGACCCGCTCGTCCGTCACCGGCGCCTGCTGGGTTCGGCCCAGGCCAAGCTGCACTGCGACGACATCAACGAGGCCATCGAGCGTTGCGTGCTGGCCGCCGATGCCGTGCGTCCCCTGGGTAGGCCCGACCTGCTCGCAGCCGCCGCACTGGTCCCCGAGGGCCGGGGCGGGCCGCCACTGTCGAGGTTGCGGGCTCTCGCCGAGGAGGCCTTGGCCGGCTGCGCCCCGGCTGACCACTCCACTCGGGCCCGGCTACTCGGCCAGCTGGCGACGTGTGCCTTCTACCTCGATCCATCCTCGACCGACGGCCTCAGCCTGGCGGCGTCGGAGGAGGCGGACCGCAGCGGAGACCCGCTGGCTCGGGTGGCGGCCGCCCGCGCCCGCCAGCTCGCCCTGGCCGGGCCGGAGTTTGCGGGGGAGCGGTTGGCGCTGGCGGCGATCATGGGCGATGCCGGGCGAGAGCTGGGCCGGCCCGCCATCGTGCAGTGGGAGCCCATCTGGCGAATCGACTCCCTGGTGGAGCTGGGCCGGCTCCCCGAGGCCGTCACCGAGCTCACCGTGCTCCGCCACCGGGCGGCGGATGTGGCCAACCCCATCGCCCGGTGGCACCTCCAGCGCTGCGAAGGCCTCATCGCCCAGGCCACGGGGCGCTTCGACGACGCCCTGGCTTGGGCTACCCAGACCTGTGAGCTGTTCGGGAGGCTGGAGGACCCCCGCGGCGGTGCCGCCATGCTGGCCGCCTTCGAGACGATGGTGGCCATGCACACGGGCTTCCACGACGGGCTCGTCGAGCAGTGGGACGGCATCGACCTGGCGTTGGCGCCGCCGTTCCTCGGAGACCTCCCCGTGCTCGGACCGCTGATGGCGCTGCTCGGGTCTGGTCACGAGCGACGGGCCCGGGCCCTGTACGACCGGCTGGCCCCGGTCGACGCCTGGGTGCCGCCCCGGTTCCTGTGGCTCCAGATTCACGCCCTGCGCCTGTGGGCCGCCGTCGGCCTCGGCCGGTCGGCCGACGTCGAGGTTCTGGTCGCCGAGCTGGCCCGGCACCGGGGCACGCACATCGCCGCCGGGGGCGGCGGGCTGACCTACGCCGGGCCCGTCGAGCTGTGGATGGGCATTGGGCAGGCCATGCTCGGGCGCCTCGACCTGGCTGTCACCCTTCTCAGGGAGGCCAACCAGACGTGCGGGCGCGCCGGCGCCCCGGGTTTTGCCGTCCACGCCGGCACTGAGCTGGCGAAGGCGCTCGTCCGCCGGGGTGCGCCGGGCGACGCCCGTGAGGCCCGGGTGCTGGCCGAAACCCTCTTGCCGGTGGCCACAGCCCTCGGGATGGGCCCCTGGTCGGCGGCGCTGGCCGGGCTCGGTCCCCGACCCGCGGGGCCCGGCGGTGGGCCGCTCACCGCCCGTGAGGCCGAGGTCGCCGAACTGGTGGCCCAGGGCCTCACCAACCGGGCCATCGCCGAGCGGCTCTTCCTCTCCGAGCGCACCGCCCAGAACCACGTCCAGCACATCCTGACCAAGCTGGACCTCTCCAACCGCGCCCAGATCGCGGTGTGGTGGACGGGCCCCCGGGGCCCGGCCCCGATGAGTACCGCAGTCGAGTAGTTCGGCGGATGTCCCCGGCTCGAAGTTGCCGGATGATCCGTACATGACCTACATCACGAGCACCCACATCAACCGCGAGGACGCCGCCGCCGGCTACCAGGCCATCATGGAGGCGCTGCCCACCACCCAGCCCGACGGGCTCCTGGCCCGCTACGCGGGCACCAGCGAGGACGGGTTCGTCGTCACCGCCGTCTGGACCTCCCAGGCGGCCTGGGCCCGGTTCGCCACCGAGCTGCTCGGCCCCGCCGTCCGGGCCACCAACCCGCCCGGCAGCGGCACGGCCCGCACCGTCGAGTACGAGGCGGTTGACGAGTTCGTCGCCACCGCGTAGGGCCACCCTTCCGGGGGGGGGGGGGGGGGGGGGGGGGGGGGGGGGGGGGGGGGGGGGGGGGGGGGGGGGGGGGGGGGGGGGGGGGGGGGGGGGGGGGGGGGGG
>JBFMCT010000024.1:0-30340 GCA_040754375.1 Actinomycetota bacterium | reverse complement strand
TCACCCCATCGGGTGCCCGGGCACGACCGGCGAGGTTCACCTAGGCGGGCCCCCATGTAGGCTCGGCGAGTCCCGTTACGGCGTACCCCGGACAGGTGGAGCATGCAGACCAACCCCTCGGCGGAGCCCGTTCGCGTCGTGGTCCTCGGCGCCGGTTTCGGCGGCCTGGAGCTGTCGACCCGGCTGGCCACGGAACTGGGCGGCGACGTCGAGGTGACGCTCATCGACCAGCGGGAGGGCTTCATCTTCGGCTTCTCGAAGCTCGACGTCATGTTCGGTGGCCGGACGATCGACGACGTGCAGATCCCCTACAGGGCCATGGCCACGCCGGGCGTGAGGTTCCACCAAGAGACGGTGCTTGCCATCGACCCCGTGGGCAAGACGGTGACCACCAGTACGGGAAGCTATGACGCCGAGGTCCTCGTCATCGCCCTGGGGGCCGACCTCGACCCGGCGGCCACGCCCGGCCTCGTCGAGTGCGGCCAGGAGTTCTACTCGCCGGACGGGGCCGCTCGGGCGGGCGAGGCGTTGTCGAGCTTCGCCGGCGGCAACGTGGTGATCGCCGTGCTCGGCAAGGTGTTCAAGTGCCCGCCCGCACCCTACGAGGCGGCGTTCATGCTCCACGACTACCTGAGCCGGCGCGGGCTGCGCGAGGCCAGCACGGTCCACCTCGTGACGCCCATGCCCAAGCCGGTGCCCATCTCTGACGAGACGTCCGCGGCCATCATCGGGCTGCTCGACGAGCGGGGGATCAGGCACTCCCACTCCGCCCGGGTCACGAGGCTCGACCCCGAGACCAACGTCGCCTACCTGGAGGACGGAGGGGAGCTGCCCTTCGACCTCTTCCTCGGGGTGCCGGTCCACCGGGCGCCCGAGGTGGTCGTCGCCTCGGGCCTGACCGAGGACGGCTGGGTGCCCGTCGACCCCCGGACGATGGCCACCCGGTTCCCCGATGTCTTCGCCGTCGGGGACGTGACCAACGCGCCCGTCCCGCGGGCCGGGGCCATGGCCGAGGGCGAGGCCTCGACGGTCGCCGACCTGCTGATCAGCCGCATCCGGGGCGGTCCCGCGCCGGGGCCGTTCGGGGGCGCGGCCACCTGCTACATCGAGATGGGCGACGACACCATCGGCAAGGTCGACGTCGACTTCCTGTCCGGACCGGCGCCCACCGCACGCTTCGTGCCCCCGTCGGCCGAGGGGGCCGAGGAGAAACGCGAGTTCGCGGCCGTCCGCCGCCGCCGCTGGTTCGGCGAGAACGCGTAGACCGTGGCGCACCTGGCCGACAGCCACGACCTGATCCGCGTCCACGGGGCCAGGGAGAACAACCTTCGAGACGTCAGCGTGGAGATACCCAAGCGCCGCCTGACGGTGTTCACCGGGGTGTCGGGATCGGGCAAGAGCTCGCTGGTCTTCGGGACGATCGCGGCCGAGTCCCAGCGGCTCATCAACGAGACCTACAGCGCGTTCGTGCAGGGTTTCATGCCTACGCTGGCCCGCCCCGAGGTGGACGTCCTGGAAGGGCTGACCACGGCGATCATCGTGGACCAGGAGCGCATGGGGGCCAACGCCCGGTCCACGGTGGGGACGGCCACCGACGCCAACGCCATGCTGCGCATCCTGTTCAGCCGGCTCGGCCAGCCCCAGATCGGCCCACCCAACGCATACTCGTTCAACGTCCCTTCGGTACGGGCCAGCGGGTCGATCACCGTAGAACGTGGAGCAGCCAAGACGAAGACCGAGAAGGCCACGTTCACCCGCCTCGGGGGCATGTGCCCGCGCTGCGAAGGCATGGGCAACGTCACCGACATCGACCTCACGCAGCTCTACGACGACTCGAAGTCGATCGCGGAGGGCGCGTTCACGATCCCGGGGTGGAAGTCCGACAGCTGGTGGACAGTGCGCATCTACGCCGAGTCCGGCTTCCTCGACCCGAACAAGCCCATCGGCAAGTTCACCAAGAGGGAGATGCACGACTTCCTCTACCGGGAGCCGACCAAGGTCAAGGTCGAGGGCGTGAACCTGACCTACGAGGGCCTGATCCCCAAGGTCCAGAAGTCGTTCCTGTCCAAGGACAAGGAAGCGCTGCAGCCGCACATCCGCGCCTTCGTGGAGCGGGCCGTCACGTTCACCACCTGCCCCGAGTGCGGCGGGACCCGGCTGAGCGAGGCAGCCCGGTCCTCCAAGGTCGGTGGGGTGAGCATCGCCGATGCCTGCGCCCTGCAGATCAGCGACCTGGCCAAGTGGGTGAGGGGCCTCGACGAACCGTCGGTGGCGCCGCTGCTGTCCGCGCTGCGGCACACCCTCGAGTCGTTCGTGGAGATCGGGCTCGGTTACCTGTCCCTGGACCGGCCTTCGGGCACGTTGTCGGGCGGCGAGGCCCAGCGCACGAAGATGATCCGCCACCTCGGGTCGTCGCTCACCGACGTGACCTACGTGTTCGACGAGCCCACCGCCGGTCTTCACCCCCACGACGTGCAACGGATGAACGACCTGCTGCTGAGGCTGCGGGACAAGGGCAACACCGTGCTGGTGGTCGAGCACGAACCCGAGACGATCTCGGTGGCGGACCACGTGGTCGACCTGGGCCCGGGCGCCGGCGCGGCCGGCGGCACCGTCTGCTTCGAAGGCACGGTGGAGGGACTGCGGTTGAGCGGGACCACCACCGGCCGCCACCTCGGTGACCGGGCCGCGCTCAAGAAGACGGTGCGGACGCCTACGGGGGCGCTGGAGGTCCGGGGGGCGACGACCAACAACCTGCGGGCCGTCGACGTCGACATCCCGCTCGGGGCATTGGTCGTGGTGACGGGCGTGGCCGGGTCGGGCAAGAGCTCGCTCGTGCACGGCTCGGTCCCGGCCGGTGCGGGTGTGGTGTCGGTCGACCAGACGGCCATCCGGGGCTCACGGCGCAGCAACCCGGCCACCTACACGGGGCTGCTCGAACCCATCCGCAAGGCGTTCGCCAAGGCCAACGGCGTGAAGCCCGCACTGTTCAGCGCCAACTCCGAGGGCGCCTGTCCCGGCTGCAACGGCGCCGGGGTGGTCTACACGGACCTGGCCATGATGGCGGGCGTGGCCACGACCTGCGAGGACTGCGAGGGGAAGCGGTTCCAACCGGCGGTGCTGGAGTACCGCCTGGGCGGGCGGGACATCAGCGAGGTCCTGGCCATGGCGGTGGCCGAGGCCGAGGACTTCTTCGGGGGTGGCGAGGCCCGTGTGCCCGCGGCCCACGCCGTCCTCGGCCGACTGGCCGAGGTCGGCCTCGGCTACCTGACGATCGGCCAGCCGCTGACCACCCTGTCGGGCGGCGAGCGCCAGCGGCTGAAGCTGGCTACCCACATGGCCGACAAGGGCGGCGTGTACGTCCTCGACGAGCCGACCACCGGTCTCCACCTCGCCGATGTCGCCCAACTGCTGCGCCTGCTCGACCGGCTGGTGGATTCGGGCAAGTCGGTGATCGTCGTCGAGCACCACCTGGCCGTCATGGCCCATGCCGATTGGATCATCGACCTGGGCCCCGGCGCGGGCCACGACGGCGGCCGGGTCGTGTTCGAGGGCCCCCCCGCCGACCTGGTCGCCTCCCGCGCGACCCTCACGGGCCAGCACCTGGCCGCCTACGTCCAGGCCGGTTAGTGGTTAGGGCGGCAACCCCCACGAAACCTGCGCGGGAACCGTGGGCGAAACGCCCACGATTCCCGCGCAGGTTTGCACGTTTCGCGTACTAGACTATGTACGTGGATACGCATATAGAGCAAGAACCGACGGAAGCCGAGGTGGAGGCGGCCATCGCCACCCTGAAGCTGCTGGCCGACCCGACCCGTCTGCGGGTCGTATGGTTACTCCTCCACGGCGAGCACTCCGTGGGGGCACTGGCCGAGCACCTGGGAGTCCCGCCCTCGGGGCTGTCCCAGCACCTGGCCAAGCTGCGGCTGGCCAACCTCGTCAAGACCCGCCGGGACGGCAACCGGATCTACTACCTCGTAGACAGCGACCACGTCGGGCGCTTGGCCGAAGAAGCGCTGTTCCACGCCGATCACGTCGCCGGTGGCGCCGCCCATCACCGAGCCGACCAACCGGCCCGGCGCAGGGCCTGACATGGGCGCCAGCCGCGAACACGAGCACGACCACGGCGAGCACGACCACGGCGAGCACGACCACGATCACCCGAGTGGGTTGTGGGGGTGGCTGAAGGGGCTTTACACGCCTCACAGCCACGACGCCGCCGACTCGGTCGACCGGGCCCTGCAGGACAGCCGCAAGGGGATGCGGGCGCTAGCCATCTCATTGATCGGGCTGGCGGTCACGGCCGTCCTCCAGGTGTTCATCGTGATCATCAGTGGGTCGGTCGCCTTGTTCGCCGACACGGTCCACAACTTCTCCGACGCCCTGACGGCCGTGCCCCTGGGGATCGCCTTCTGGATCGGGCGGCGCAAGCCCACCAAGCGCTACACGTACGGCTACGGGCGGGCCGAGGACCTGGCCGGCATATTCATCGTGGCCATGATCGCTCTGTCGGCGGCCGTGGCCGGGTGGGAGGCCGTGCGCCGTCTCTTCGACCCCCAGGAGGTCCGCAACATCGGCTGGGTGATAGCCGCCGGTGTGATCGGGTTCATCGGCAACGAACTGGTCGCCCTCTACCGGATCCGGGTGGGCCGTGAGATCGGCTCGGCCGCTCTGGTGGCTGACGGCCTGCACGCCCGTGCCGACGGGCTCACCTCGCTGGCCGTCGTCTTCGGGGCGGTGGGCGTGGCCGCCGGCTGGGAGATCGCCGACCCGCTCGTGGGGCTGGCCATCACCGTGGCCATCCTGTTCGTCCTGCGGTCGGCGGCCCGGGACATCTACCGGCGGCTCATGGACAGCGTCGACCCCGAACTGGTCGACCAGATAGAAGAAGTCGTCGCCCAGGTGGACGGCGTCGAGGCCGTCGAGCGGGTCTCGGTGCGGTGGGTGGGCCACGAACTGCGGGCGGAGGTCGAGGTCGTGTCCGACTGCGAGCTGACGATCGCCCAGGGCCACGCCATCGCCGAGGAGGCTCACCACCGGCTGCTCCACGCCCTGCCCAAGCTCTCACGAGCGACCATCCACACCAGCCCGTGCGACCACGACGGCCGCGACCACCACTCGGCCACCAGCCACCACTTCTCACGCCGCCAGCCTGAGCCCGAGCTGGCGTCGCCCGATCCCTGACGGGCACGGCCGCTCGCTACGCTCGCCACCCGTGGACCCCGGGTACGAGCCGCGGCTGGCGACGCCCGACGACGCCGCTGAGGTCGCCCGCCTGCTCCACGACTTCAACGTCGAGTTCGACACGCCGTCGCCCGGGGCCGTTGTCCTCGAGGGCCGGCTGCGCCGCCTGTTAGCCGGCGACGAGGTGTTCGCCCTGCTGGCCGGCCGCCCGGCGGCGGCCGTCGCCCTGGTGACGCTGCGTCCCAACGTCTGGTACGGGGGCCGTGTCGCGCTCCTCGACGAGCTCTATGTGGTCCCCCGCCTGCGCGACCAGGGGATCGGGTCGGCGGTGATGGGCCTGCTGATGTCGACGTGCCGCCGCCGGGGGGTCGACCTCGTCGAGATCAACGTGGACGAGGGCGACACCGACACCCAGAGGTTCTACCGCAGGCACGGGTTCCGCATGAGCGAGCAGGGTTCGGACGAGCGGGCCTTCTACTTCTTCCAGGAGCTCGCGTGAGTAGATAGGACACCCGGAGGCCGGCCCCGAGCTTGAGCTGGAGAGGTTCCGTCGATGCGGGACTTCACCGTCACGGCCGAGCCCGGCACGCTCCCCGCCCCGGGCCCGCCCGGGTCGACTGCACCCACCCGGCTACTGCCGACGCAGCAGCACGCGACCGCCGCTGGGGGATTCGCAGGCGGTAAGCCGTTGCCGAGTTGGGAGCATTAGACGCCGACTGGGGGTGAGTCCTCCGGGTATCCGGTCAAGGGGACAGCGACTCCTGCCGGTCTCGCGAGGCTCCGATCAGCGAGGTGACCAGCGTCACCAGCCATGCCAAGGGGACGTAGAAAGCCAGGGAGCCGCCAGTGACGAAGACGGGGAGCCACGCCGCTGCCGTCAGTCCAAAGAGCAGCGAGCCGTACACGTAGACGGACCGCGCTTGTCGGATGCCGAAGGCGAAGATGACAGTCGGCATGAGCATCGCTACCAGGAACCCGAAGAAGACGAAGTTCGCCTCACCTCGCTCGTTGTGCTTGTACAAGACTGCGGAGACATCACCCACGATGACAATCGCCGCGGTCAAGGCAGCGATCGTCCATTTCAGCCCGTATTGCTGCTGGTACACAAGATCCTCTCCTCTACCTAACATGGCCTCGGACAACAAGTGCGACGCCTATTCGCCTTCGCACTCCGAACTGGCGCACCAATTGGTGCATAGCCCATGCTTGTACGAAGCATAAGAGATAGTCGCTTCGTACTGGGCCGGGCTCCGGTAGCCGAGGGAGCTGTGGAGGCGATGGGTGTTGAACCAGCCCTCGATGTAGTCGAAGATCGCGCTGCGCAACCCTTCGCGCGTCGGCCATGGGCGCGTGTCGATGAGCTCACGCTTGATGGTGGCGAAGAAGCTCTCGGCAACGGCATTGTCCCAGCACTCGCCCTTGCGGCCGACGGAGAGCACGACGCCGTGGGAGCGGGCCAGCTCGGCGTAGTCGCCGGGGATGAACGTGGTGGTCGAGCGCTGCGCGTTCTTGGACGTGCACCCGCGACACGGTGATGGCCTGTCCCCGGGTACCCGACGGTGCCAGCGGCCGCCGGGAGGAGGTGGCGGAGTTCGGCACCACCACCTCCCGGTTGCTGGCGCTGTCGGACTGGCTGGTCGAGCGTGGGGTCACCCTGGTGGGCATGGAGGCCACCGGTGTCTGCTAGCGGCTATTCACACCTCAGTCGCCGGATTCCTTGCCACCCTTGGCGCGTCTAGCCCGGAGACCCGATGCCCGTGCGCATGGCCGCGGGGGCGGCGTCGGCCGTCGATGTCGTGGTGGATCTCGTCCCTGCTGGCCAGGACCATCGTCGTGGTGTGGAAGCTAGCCGGGCGCATCTACGAACAGGTCCTGGTGCGGCTCGGGTCGCCTGTCGCCTGGCGCGACGCCAAAGCCCTCCTCCGCCGGGGTGACCGGCCCCACTAGCTAGTTGCCTCCCCGAAAAACTGGTTGACTAACCAGTGAATTGGTGACAACATCAGTCTTGGTTGGGGCTAACAGGGAGTGACGCCGTGATCGAGGCCAAGGGGCTGACCAAACGGTTCGGGAGCAAGGTCGCGGTCGACGACCTGTCCTTCACGGTGCGGCCGGGGTCGGTGACCGGTTTCCTGGGGCCGAACGGGGCCGGCAAGTCGACGACCATGCGCATGGTCCTGGGCCTCGACCGCCCCACGGCGGGCACCGTGTCGGTGGCCGGGCGGGCCTACCGTGACCTGCCGGCGCCGCTGCACGAGGTGGGTGCCCTGCTCGACGCCAAGGCGGTCGACGGGGTTCGCACGGCCCGCGCCCACCTGCGGTGGGTGGCGGCCGCCGCCGGGATCGGGCACGAGCGGGTCGAGGAGGTGCTCGGGCTGGTCGGGCTGGCGGGCGTGGCCGGGGAGAAGGTCGGCGGGTTCTCGCTGGGCATGTCCCAGCGGCTGGGGATCGCCACCGCCCTGCTGGGCGACCCTCCCGTGTTGCTGTTCGACGAACCGGTCAACGGCCTCGATGTCGAGGGCATCCGCTGGGCCCGCAACCTCATGCGCAGCCTGGCTGCCGAGGGGCGCACGGTGATGGTCTCCAGCCACCTCATGAGCGAGATGGAGGCCACCGCCGACCACGTGCTGGTCATAGGACGGGGGCGTCTGGTGGCCGACATGGCGATGGCTGAGTTCATGGCCCTGGGTTCAGGAGCCAACGTGCGGGTGGTCACGCCCGATCCCGCCCGGCTCGAGGCCCAGGTGCGGGCCGCCTGTCCCGAGGCGGCCTTCGCCCCCGGGGACGACGGCGCCCTCCACGTGGCCGGGGTCGACAACGTCCGCATCGGCGAGGTGGCGGCCGCCGCCGGGATAGTCCTGCACGAGCTGACGCCCCAGCGGGCCAGCCTGGAGGCCACGTTCATCGAGCTGACGGGCGACGATGTCGAGTTCCACAGTGCGGCCCCGGCCCAGGCGGCGGCCGCCGCCGGCCCGGGGAGCCAGCTATGACCACCACGGCTACCAGGCCGGTGCCCGAGCGGGCCGCCCAGGAGACCGGCCCCGGCCTGCGGGAGGCGGTGGCCGCCGAGTGGGCCAAGCTGCGCACGGCCAGGGCGCCGCGGCGGAACCTGGTGCTGGGCACCGTCTTGGGCATCGGGGTCTCGCTGGTGCTGGCGGCCGTGGTGGGCGCCACCTTCGACGACTGGCCGGCCGCCGAGCGGGCCCAGTTCGACCCGGTGCTCTTCCCGCTGTCGGGGTCGCTCCTCATGGCCATCTTCTTCGTGGCCGCTAGCGTCGGGTCAGTTGCCCCGGAGTACAGCTCGGGCATGATCCGCCTCACGTTCACGGTGGTGCCCAAGCGGTGGCGCGTCCTGCTGGCCAAGGCGATCGTGGTGGGCGCGGCCGTGGGGGTGGCGTCGGCCGTGGCCGTGACAGGCATGCTGTTCGGCGGCCAGGCGGTGTTCGCGTCCTACGGGCTGCCCACGGCCGGGTTGGGGGACCCCGACTTCGTGCGAGCCCTCCTCGTGCTCGTCCTCACTGGACCGCTGTTCCCGGTCCTGAGCGTGGCCGTGACCTTCCTGCTGCGGTCGGCCGCGGCCTCGATCTCGACGATGCTCGCCCTGATCTTCGTGCCGTCGATGTTCGGGGGGCTGCTCCCCGGGTGGTGGCAGCGCAACGTGCTGAGCCTGCTGCCCGGCCCGGCCGGTGACAGCCTGGCCATCGGCCACCTGGAGCCCTCGGCCCTCCACCTCCACCCGCTGGCGGCCGCGGTCGTGGTCGTCGCCTGGGTGGTCGGCCTGCTGGCCGTGGCCAACCGGGCCGTCTCTCGCCGCGACGCCTGAGAACATGGCCGCGTGACCGACGGGGCCCGTGTTCGTTCCGGGGGTGAAGGTCCGGGAGGGGACCGGGGCGAGGGTCGCAAGCCGACGTTCATCGAACAGGCCCGGCGCCGCCAGATCGTGGATGCGGCCATCGAGACCCTGGCCGAGGAAGGCTACGGGGGGACCACCTTCGCCCGGATAGCCGCCCGGGCAGGTATCAGCCCGGGCCTGATCTCCTACCACTTCGCGGGCAAGCAGGAGCTCATGTCCACCGTGGTGTCGACCATCACGGCCTCCATGGACCACGCCATCCGCACCGAGGTCGAGGGGGCGCCCTCTTACCGAGCCGTCCTGCGGGGGCTCATCGAGACCCAGGTGCGCTACTTCGCCGAGCACACGACCGAGGTGCTGGCCCTGGGCCACATCTTCCGGCGGGGCGTGGACGACGAGCTGAGCGGTCAACTGGAGTCCCTGCGGGCCACGAGCGTCGGCGAGCTCGAGCAGATGTTCCGGGAAGGCCAGGAGACCGGTGACCTCGGGCCGTTCCCGACCAGGCCAATGGCCGTGACCCTCCTGGCCGCTCTGGAGGCCGTCCCCGCCGAACTGCTCGGGGACCAGCCCGTCGACGCGGCCGCTTACGCGTCGGCCCTGGCCGACATCTTCGACGCCGCCGTCCGTCCGTGAACCGCCGGTAGATGGCCGACTTCAAGGACGAGATCTCGCCCGCCATGGCGGCCCGGTTGGCATCCGAACTGGAGCGGGCCTGGCCCGCGTTCCCGACCGGGAGCTTCCTGGCCGGGCTCGACGCCCAGCTCGCCCCGCGGGCCCTGCTGGCCCGGGTCGACGTGGTCGCCGACCGGCTGGCGGCCTCGCTCCCCACCGACTTCGCCGAAGCTGCCTCGGTGATGTGGCGGGCACTGGAGTCGGAGTCGCTGACCGGGTGGATGACCCTGCCGTGCGGGTACTGGGTGGCGCGGGCCGGGGCCGACGAACCGGCCCTGGCCCTGGCCCTGCTGGCTGGCCTCACGCCCCGGTGGTCGAGCGAAGGGCCTATCCGGGTGTTCATCGAGCGCCACCCCGAGATCACCTACGAGCACCTGCGCCGGTGGGCCACAGACCCCGACGAGCACGTCCGCCGGTTGGTGTCCGAGGGCACCCGGCCCCGCCTGCCGTGGGCGCCCCAGCTGCGGGGCGTGCGGGCCGACCCGGGGCCCAACCTCGGGCTTCTCGACCGCCTGGTGGACGACCCGTCGGCCTACGTGCGCCGTTCGGTGGCCAACCACCTCAACGACATCTCCAAGGACCATCCCGACCTCGCCCTCGAACTGGCCGGCCGGTGGCTGGGGCGGGGCCCGGGGGCGGCCTGGGCCGTGCGCCACGGCCTGCGCTCGATGGTCAAGGCCGGGGACCGGAGGGCGCTGGCCCTGATGGGGGTGAGCGTCGACGCTGACATCGCGCTGGTCTGGTTGGAGGCCCCGTCCGAGGTGGTCGTCGGCCAGGCCGTTACGTTCACGTTCACCCTGGTGGTGGAGGGCGGCGCCCCGGCCGACGCCGTCATCGACTACCGGGTGCACTACGCAGGAGCGAGCGGGGCCCGCCGCCCCAAGGTGTTCAAGCTGACCCGGCGGCGCCTGGTTCCCGGCCAACCCGAGACCATCGTTCGCCGGCACCGGTTCGAGCATGTCTCGGTACGCCGGATCTGGCCGGGGCCCCACCGGATCGACGTCCAGGTCAACGGCCGGGTGCTGGGGGCCGTCGACATCGAGGTCGTCGACGGGACCAGTCCCGGCGGCCCCAGGCCCAGCCCCAGGCCCAGCCCCGGCGCCGGCCCCGGCTGAGCGGGGAACGCTCCGGGAACGCTGGGCCCGGCATGATGGGCATGACGGCGGATGGGGACGAGAAAGGGGAGCCTCATGGCTGTCGACGCCGGAGCGGTAGCGGGCCTGCGCACGCGGTTTCGGGGGGCCTTGCTGCGCCCCGAGGAGGAGGGTTACGAGGAGGCCCGCCGTATCTGGAACGGCGACATCAACCGGCGGCCGGCGCTGATCGCCCGCTGCGCGGGGGCCGACGACGTGGTCGAGGCCGTGCGCTTCGCCCGCGAGAACGACGTGCTCGTGTCCGTCAGGGGCGGCGGTCACTCGATCGCCGGCCACTCGGTGTGCGAGGGCGGGCTGATGATCGACCTCTCGCTCATGAAGGCGGTCAAGGTCGACCCCAACGCACGCACGGCCACCGCGGCCGGGGGCCTGCTGTGGTCGGAGTTCGACAAGGCCACCCAGCCCTTCGGGCTGGCGACCACGGGAGGAGTGATCAGCCATACGGGCGTGGGCGGCCTCACCCTCGGAGGCGGCCTCGGGCACCTGATGCGCAACCACGGTCTCACGGTCGACAACCTGGTCTCGGCCGACGTCGTGACGGCCGACGGCCGGCGCCTGCACGCCGACGCCGACCACGAGCCCGACCTGTTCTGGGGCCTGCGGGGCGGCGGGGGGAACTTCGGGATAGCCACCCGCTTGGAGTTCCGGCTCCACCCCGTCGGGCCCATGGTCCTCGGCGGCCCGATCTTCTGGCCGCTGGACCAGGCCCCCGAGGTCCTGTCCTACGTACGGGACTACGCCCCCCAGGCCCCGGACGAGATGGGCATAACTGTCGGCCTGGTCATGGCCCCACCCGCCCCGTTCGTGCCCATGGAGTGGGTGGGCAAGCCCGTGACCGGTCTCATCCTCCTATGGTCGGGGGACCCGGCCCAGGGGGCCCAGGAGGTGGCCGGCCTGCGGGCGCTGGGCACGCCCGTGGCCGACGCCGTGCGGCCCACTCCCTATGTGGCCCTCCAGTCGATGCTCGACGGCGGGGCGCCCCACGGCCGGTGTTACTACTGGAAGGCCCACCGCCTGCCTACGCTCAACGACGAGGTGATCGACATCTTCGTCGACCACATGGGCGCGGCCACCAGCCCCTTCTCGCAGATCAACGGCTGGGCCATCGGTGGGGCCGTCAGCCGGGTCGAGCCCGGGGCCACGGCCGTCGGCGACCGCGAGCCGGGGTTCGAGATGAGCGTGACCATCGGCTGGTCCCCGGCCGACCCCGACCCCGAGCGCCACAAGAACTGGGCGAGGGTCGGTTGGGAGGCACTACGGCCCCACGCCGAGGGGGTCTACGCCAACTTCATCTCCGACGAGGGCGACGCCGGGCTCCAGGCCGCTTACGGCGATCGCCTGGGGCGCCTGCGGGCCGTCAAGGACGCCTACGACCCCGACAACTTCTTCCGCATGAACTCCAACATCGCCCCCACCGGGTGGTCGAAGCCCTGACGGCCGGTGTCAGGTGGCTGGTTCGGGGGTGACCCGCCCGGCGGTGCGCACACCCGCCCAGCGGGCCAGTTCGGCGTCGAGGTCCAGGCGCTCCACGGTGGCGCTGTCCTCGAACTGCCCCCACTCGTCGCGGGGCAGCATCCACATGACCTCCAGCTCGTTGCCGTCGGGATCGGCCGCGTAGATGCTCTTGGTGGCACCGTGGCTCGACTCCCCGGAGTAGGCGCCGGCGGCCAGGAGCACCTGGCGGGCCTCGGCCAGCTCGTCGACGGTGTCGACCTGCCAGGCCAGGTGGTAGAGCCCGACGGTGCCCCGGCGCCGGGGCTCGGCCGCCGGGCCCACGCCGAAGAGGCCCAGGTCGTGGTGGTTGCCCGAGCGTGGGAGGCGGAGGAAGGCGGCGTTGGCCCGAGGTTCACGGGCCATCACCTGCATCCCCAGGGTCTCGGTGTAGAAACCGACGGCCCGGTCGAGGTCCGACACGAAGAGAACGGCGTGGTTGAGACGGACAGGGGAGAGGGCCATCGGGACAACCTCCTTACATGGGGGCCTGGCCCCCGAGGCGACCAGTTTCCTCGGGGGCCAGGCCGGGTTCAAGCGCCGTCCGAGCGGACAGCCGAGACCTCGAACTCCAGGGTGACCTTCTCGCTCACCAGCACGCCACCGGCGTCGAGGGCGGCGTTCCAGTTGACGCCCCAGTCCTTGCGGTTGACCGTGGTGCGCCCTTCGAGGCCGACCCGCTGGTTGCCGTAGGGGTCCACGGCTGCTCCGGTGTACTCGAGGTCCAGCGTCACAGGCCGGGTCACACCCTTGATCGTGAGGTCGCCGGTCACCCGGTAGGCCTCGCCGGCGAGGGGCTCCACCGACGTGGCCGCGAACGTGATGTGCGGGTGACGCTCCATGTCGAAGAAGTCGTTGCTGCGCAGGTGGTTGTCACGGTCGGCGTTGCGGGTGTCGATGCTGGCTGCCTTGATGGTGAGCTCCAGGCTCGACCGGGACGGGTCCTCGGCGTCGAAGTAACCCTTGCCCTCGAACTCGTTGAACGACCCCCGCACCTTGGTCACCATGGCGTGGCGGGCGACGAACCCGATGCGGCTGTGGGCCGGGTCGATGGTGTAGGTGCCGCTCAGGGTGGCCGGTATCGTGGTGATGCTCATGGCTGCGTTCTCCTGCGTTAGTGATCGGGTGAGTGATGGTTGACACATCCTCTAACATGGGTGATAGGTCAACTATTCCCTGGGTAGGTGCGAGGTATGCCCGACATCGCCTGGCTTGACGAGCGGGAGGAGCGGGCGTGGAGGGCGCTGCAGTTCATGCAGATGCGCCTCAACGCCGAGCTGGCGCACCAGCTGGCCCTGGAGTCCGGGCTCTCCTACCAGGACTACCTCGTGCTGGTCGTGCTCACCGATCGGCCCGAGGGCCGCGCCCGGCTGTTCGAGCTGGCCCGCTACCTGGGCTGGGAGAAGAGCCGCCTGTCCCACCACATCGCCCGTATGTCCGAACGGGGCTTGGTGAGCAAGGAGAAGTGCGACTCTGACCGCCGGGGCTCGTTCGTGGTCGTGACCGAGAGGGGTCGCCAGGAGATCGAAGCCGCCGCCCCGGGCCACGTGGCCGCCGTCCGCCGGCTGTTCATCGGCCCCCTGTCGGGCGGGCAGCTCGACGCCCTGGGCGCGGCCTGCGAGACGGTGCTGGCCGCCCTCGACCGCCACCAGCGCTCCCAGGACGAGGCCGGAACACCCACCCGGCCCGAGTAAGCCGGCCCCGTCCCACCGCGCCGTTGATGGGACAATGGCGGCGTGCGGGTGCCCGCTCACGACCACGAAGGGGTGGACGCGGCAACTACCCCGGCGCCGTCTGGTCGGGCCTCGACGGCCAGGGCCGACGCCGGTGTCGAGGTGCACCTGTTCGGCGAGCTCGACCTACGCCGGGGCGGGGCTCCCCTGCCCACGGTGGGCTCGCCCCGGGCCCGTTCGTTGATCGGCCTCGTCGTGCTCCACCGCTCGGGCCTGCCCCGCCCACGGCTGGCCTTCCTGCTGTGGCCCGACTCGACTGAGAGCCAAGCCCGGACCAACCTGCGCAAGCTGCTGCACCACCTGCGCCGGGACTGTCCCGAGGTGGCCGACCTGGTCGAGGTCACGGCCGGGTCCGTTCGCTGGAGGCGCGAGGTCGGCGCCTGGGTGGACGTTGAAGCGTTCGAGGCGGCTGTCTCGGAGGCTTCCACCGTGCCCGGCGATCCCGCGCCGGTGGCCGCGCTGCGCCGGGCCGCCGACATCTACACCGCTGAGCTGCTCGAGGGGTGTTACGACGAGTGGGTCGTCGAGGACCGCCAGCGGCTGGCGGACTGCTACGGCTCGGTCCTGCGCCGGTTGGCACCCGCCCTGGCCGAGCGGGGCGATCACGCCGATGCCGTCCGGTACGGGCGGGAGCTGCTGCGACGCGACCCCGTCCAGGAGGACGCTTACCGCCTTCTCATGCGGCTGCACGCCTCCGCCGGCGACCGGGCGGCGGCCGCCCGCGTGTACCACGAGTGCGTCTCGACCCTGCAACGCGAGCTCGGGGTGGGCCCGGGGCCCGAGACCGTGGCCCAGTACGAGGCTCTCATGCAGAGCACGGCGGCGCGGACCGAAGCCGGACCGGCGCCCGCGGCCGGTGCGCTTGCGCCCCAGCCCGGCCCGGCCGGACCGGCCCTGGTCGGGCGGGCCGCGGAGTGGGCCGAGCTGACCAGGCTGTGGGAGCAGGCCGAGGGGGGTCGGCCTTCGCTCGTCCTCGTGACGGGTGAGGCCGGGATCGGCAAGACCCGGATCGTCGAGGAACTGGGCGCCTGGTGCGGCCACCGAGGGGCGGTTGTGGCCTCCGGACGGGCTTACCCGACCGAAGGCGAGCTCGGCTACGGGGTGGCCATCGACTGGCTGCGGTGCGAGGTGGTCTACGACCAACTGGCGCGGGCCGGCCCCGCCGACCGGGCCGATCTCGGACGCCTGCTGCCCGAGCTCCACGCCGGCGGCCCAGCCGGAGGTACGGACGAGGCCGGCCGGGCCCGGCTGTTCGACGGGGTGGCGCGCGCCCTGGGTGCCATCCGGCGGCCGATCCTGCTGGTGGTCGACGACGCCCAATGGTGTGACGCCGCCAGCCTCCAACTGGCCCACTACCTGCTGCGCCGGCAGCCGTCGCTGCCTCTGCTGGTAGTGGCCACAGTGCGCCGAGAGGACCTCGACCCTGACCACCCGCTGGGCCGGCTGGCCGCCATGGACCGGATGGTCGAGGTGACATTGGGCCGCCTGTCGCCGGAGGAGGCAGCCCGGCTCGCCGACCAGCTGGTGCCGGGCGCCCTGGGCCGCGAAGGCGCCGGGGTGCTGCACGCCGACACCGAGGGGAACCCTCTGTTCATCGTCGAGGCGGTGCGGGCCGGGTGGCGAGGCGTTCCCGGCGAGCGGCCTCGGGTCACCCCCAAGGTCCAGGCCCTCATCGGTGCCCGCCTCCAGCGTCTCTCCCCGGCAGGCCAGCAGATGGTCGGCCTGGCGGCCACGGTCGGGCGAGAGTTCACCGGTGGGCTGCTGCGGGCCGCATCAGGGGCCGACGAGCAGACGCTGGTGGGCGCCCTCGACGAGCTGTGGCGCCGGGGGTTCGTCCGCGAGCAGGGCACCGAGGGCTACGACTTCAGCCACGGCCGCATTCGCGAGGTGGCCTACGAGGCCCTGAGCCCGGCCGTGCGGAGCCACAACCACATAGCGGTGGCCGAGGCCCTCCAGCTCGCCGACGCCCAGGGCCATGGCTCGGTCAGTGGGCAGGTGGCCGGCCACTACGACCGGGGCGGGCAGCCCCTGGCCGCGGTCACTTGGTACCGGCGGGCGGCCGGGCTGGCCCAGCGGCGCTACGCCGCCCCGGAAGCCGTCCGCCTCCTCGACCGCGCCCTCGAACTGGCGGCTGAGCTTCCGCCCGACCTGCGCCTGGAGCACGAGCAGCAGGTCCTCGACGCCCTGCCCGCCGCCCTGGTGGGTATCGAGGGCTTCTCGTCCGCCCGCCTGGCCGAGGTCCAGGACCGGGCGCTGGAGGTGGCCGCGGCCCGAGGCCGAGAGCCGGGGACGGCCCTGCTGCGCTCGCTGGTGATGTCGAGCCTGTGCCGGCGTTCGTTCGACGACGCCCGGGTAGCGGCCGCCCGCCTGGCCGAGTTGGCCGAGCGGGCGGGTGACCAGAGCCTGGCCGTGGAGGCCGACTACCTGCTGGGGATCACGGCCTTCTGGACGGGCCGGCTGACCGATGCCCGGGCCGGCTTCGAACGGGTGGTGGCCCGCTTCTCGGCCGACCGCCGCGACGAGCACCTCGTACGGTTCGGCCACGACCCGGCCATCGTGTGCCTGAGCCGCCTGGGCAACACGCTGTGGTTCCTCGGGGACGAGCAGGCTGCCCGTGCCGCCCGAGAGGAGTCGTTGGCCATGGCCCAGGCTCTGGGCCATCCCTACAGCGCGGGCGCCGCTTACGGCTTCGGCGCCCTTCTGGCCCTCGACCTAGGCGAGACGTCCAGGGTCGCCGAGCTGGTCGGGGCCATGGCCCGGCTGCCCGCGGGCTTGCCCAACGGCCGGCTACAGGCCGCGTTGGCGGCCTACCTCGACGTCGTCGCCGGGCACCCCACCGAGGGCACGGCCGGCGTGCGGGCGGTGATCGGCGAGTGCGGGCCAGTGGACGTGTCACCGGGGATGCTGGCCTGCCTGATGCGGGTCTCGGTCGCCGCCCACGTGGCCGCCGGTGACCCCAAGGCGGCTGTCGCGGCTGTCGACGAGGCCCTGGGGGCGGGGGGCTCTCGGCTGTGGGAAGCCGAGCTGTGGCGGGTGAGGGCGGAGCAGCTGGCCCGGGCCGGATCGCCACCGGCCGAGGTCACGGCCCAGCTCGACCGGGCGGCGTCGGTCGCCCGCGCCCGGGGTGCTGCCGGCTCCTTAGCCCGCCTGGAGGCCACCCGGTCGCGGGTCCTCGACCGGGCCTGATGCCCCCGCCGGGGGAACGGTCCGGGAACGGCCGGAGGCGCACCATGGCCGCCATGGAGGGGGAGGAGCGCCCGGAGCAGGCCAGCCTGTTCACCGTGCGGCTGTGGTCGCACCATGAAGGCGGGTTGGCCGAGCAACGGGGGACAGTGCGGTCCGTCGAGACCGGGGCGTACCGGAGCTTCCGCCACTGGGACGAGCTGGTGGCCTTTCTGGTTGCCCAGGCGAGCCGGGCCGCACCCACCCTCCACCGTGATGAGCCGACAGGGACAGGAGAGGACCATGGGCCGTTATGACGTGATCGTTGTCGGGGCGCGCTGTGGGGGTTCCCCCACGGCCATGCTGCTGGCCCGCAAGGGGGCCACCGGGTGCTGGTGGTGGACAAGGCGGCGTTCCCCAGCGACACCCTGTCGACCCACTTCGTCCACCAGCACGGGGCCGCCTGCCTGAAGCGGTGGGGCCTGCTCGAGACGGTCGCGGCCTCGGGTTGCCCTCCGGTGAGGGCCCAGACGCTCGACCTCGGGCCGATCATCCTGACCGGGGCCGCGCCCCCGGTGGACGGGGTCGCCGAGGCCTACTGCGTGCGCCGCACGGTGCTCGACAAGGTCCTGGTGGACGCGGCCGGTTGGGCCGGGGCCGAGGTGCGTGAGCGGTTCACCGTAGAGGAGGTGATTACCTCCGGTGGCCGGGTCACGGGCATGCGGGGCCGGGGGGCGGACGGCCAGCGCCACCACGACCAGGCCACGGTGGTGGTCGGAGCGGACGGGGCCAACTCGCTCGTGGCCCGGACGGTGGGCGCCCCCACCTACGACGAGCACCCGACGCTCACCTGTGCGTACTACAGCTACTGGAGCGGAGTGCCCGTCGAGCACGCCGAGCTGTACGCCCGCCCCCGGAACATGATCATCGCCGCGCCCACCAACGACGGCCAGGTCATGGTGATCGTCTACTGGCCCGCCTCGGAGCTCAAGCGGGTGCGCGGGGCCGTCGAGGCCAGCTTCCTGGCGGCCCTGGAACTGGTACCGAGCCTGGCTGGGCGCCTGGCCCAGGGCACCCGCACGGAGAGGATCAGGGGGACCGGCCGCCTTCCCAACTTCTTCCGCCGGCCCTACGGCGACGGCTGGGCCCTGGTCGGGGACGCCGGCTACCACAAGGACCCGGTCCTGGCCCTGGGCATCAGCGACGCCTTCCGGGACGCCGAGCTGCTAGCCGCCGCCCTCGACGACGGCCTGTCCGGCCGCCGGGACATGGGGGCGGCGCTCGCCGGTTACGAGCAGGCCCGTAACCAGGCGGCCCGCCAAGGCTACGAGAACACCGTGAACTTCGCCTCGTTCGCCCCGCCCCCGCCCGACTTCGAACCGCTGATGGTCGCTCTGGCCCAGGACCCGGAGGCCACGGGCCGCTTCTTCGGGACGGTCATCGGCACGCTGGCGGCCTCCGAGTTCTTCAACCCGGACAACCTGGGCCGGCTCATGAGCGGGGCGGGGCGATGAGGCCGGGAGTGGGATGGGTCTCGTACATGCGCACGGCTACGACCAGACCGGACAGGGCGGTGATCACCGCCACGACCCAGATGGCGGCTCGCACGTCGAAGGCGTCGGCCACCAGCCCGGCCACCAGGGCGCCCACCGCGAAACCGGCGTCGCGCCAGAAGCGGTAGACGCCGACCGCCGAAGCCCGCCACCGGGGGTCGGCCACGTCGCCGATGGCGGCCAGGAGCGTGGGGTAGACCATGGCCGTCCCCACGCCCAGCAGGGCCAGGGCGGCGGCCCACGGCCAGGGCCCGGTGGTCGAGGCCACCAGGGCGATGGCGGCTGCCTGGGCCGACATGCCGCCCACGATCAGGCCCTTTCGCCCTACCCGGTCGGACAGCACCCCGGTGGCGAGCTGGCCCACCCCCCACACGGCCGGGTAGACGGCGGCCAGCAGGCCGATGGACCGTACGGACAGGCCGGCGGCCGCGAAGTGAACGGGGAACACACCCCAGGCCAGGCCGTCGTTGAGGTTGTTCACCAGGCCGGCCTGGGACACCGACGACAGCGCCCGGTCGCGGACGGTGGTCAGCCAGAACACCTCGCGCGTGGACTTCGCGGCGGCCTTGGCCGCGGCCGGCCCGGCCCGTCCGGCCTCGTGGTGGGCGTGGTCGCGGGTCTCCCGCACGAACAGGGCCGAGAGCCCGAGGCCCACGGCCGCGTACGAGAGACCGAGCAGGAACGGGCCGGGCCGCAGGCCCCACTGGGCGGCGATGGCCCCGGTGGCCACGGCTGTCACGGCCACGGCCATGTAACCCGCCGCTTCGTTGAGGCCCATGGCCGTGCCCCGCTTCGCCGGCCCCGCGAGGTCGATCTTCATGATGACCGTGGTCGACCACGTGAGGCCCTGGTTGACGCCCAGCAGGACGTTGGCGAGCACCACCCAGGCCCACGACGGGGCCCAGATGATCAGCAGGGGTACCGGCAGGCCGACCAGCCAGCCGGCCACGAGGACGGGCTTGCGCCCGAGCCTGTCCGAGAGGGTGCCGGCCACCAGGTTGGTCACCGCCTTCACCGTCCCGAAGGCGGCGATGAAGGTCAGCGTGGCCGTGAAGGCGGTCAGCCCGAACTCGTCAGTGGCCAGCAGCGGCAGGACGGTGCGCTCCTGGCCGATCATGCCCCCGACCAGCCCGCTCACAGCCACCAGCAGGCTGAACTGGGCCAGGTTGGCCCGGATGCCGAGCCGAACCGGGGCGGGCACCGGCGCGGGTACCGGGGACTCGAGCAGGCTCACGGGGCCAAGGCCCGCCCGGTGGCCTCGGCCCAGCCCTCGGGCCCGCCGGCCAGGATGGCGGTGCCCCGGTGGCCGGCCCGCTCCAGCACGCTGGCGGCCGTGGCCGCCCTCTCGCCGTGCCCGCACATGACCACCGCGCCCTCGGCCCCGGCGCGGGCCGCCGTGGCTGCCCCCGCAAGCGAGCCGAGCTCGACGTGGCGGGCGCCGGGCACGTGCCCGGCCGCGAACTCGGCGTGCTGGCGTACGTCGATCACGGGCCGGCCCTCGATCTCCCCGGGGCTCACCAGCGCGCTGGAGCCCACGGGCAGGCCAGCCGCCTCCCAGGCCTCGACGGTGATCGTCCCGGCCAGGTTCTCGTAGCCGACGTTGAGGCACTGGCGGACGAGCTCGCGCTCGTCGGTGTGGTCGTCGGTGACGAACACCAGGGGGGCCGACGGGTCGGCCACCAGCCAGCCCGTCCACGACCCGAACTGGGGCCGCAGGGCGTTGGCCAGCGAGCCGGCGACGTGGCGCCGGGCGTAGTCGGCCACCGGGCGGACGTCGATGATCGCCGCCCCCTGGCCGGCCAGCCGCTCGACCTCACCGGCCGTCATGGCCCGCAGCGGGGGAAGGTCGCCGTACACCCGGGGGCCCCGGCGGTTGACCTCCCGCAGACGCAGGAAGTACGGCGGGTAGGAGCCCAGGGCGCCGACGGCCAGGCGGACGAACTCGTCCTCGTCCCGGGCGGCCAGGAGAGGGTTGGAGCGCCGTTCGGCCCCCACCGTCGTCCATCGCTGGGGCGATCCCGCAGCCGAGCAGAACGAGCCCGAGCCGTGGGTCGGGAAGACGGCGACGTCGTCGGGCAGGGCCAGAAGTTGGTGGTTGATCGAAGCCCACAGGGAACGGGCCAGTTCGTCGGTTCGGGCCGGGTCGATGAGGTCCGTACGGGCCACCCCGCCAACGAGCAACGACCCCCCCGAGAAGGCGGCTCGGGGCCGGCCCGCGCGGTCCACCAGCAGGTAGGCCATGTGCTCTGGGGTGTGGCCGGGAGTGGCCAGGGCCCGCAGCCGCCAGCGCCCGACCGGGACCTCGTCGCCCCCGGCCACGGCCACGTGAGGCCAGGCCACGGCCCCCAGGGCGGGGGCGACCACCGACGCCCCGAGGGCGGCCAGCTCACGGCTGCCGGTCACGAAGTCGGCGTGAAGGTGGGTTTCCAGGGCGAGCGAGAGGGGCACCCCGAGAGCGGTCGCGGCCGCCACGTAGGGACTGGGGTCGCGCTCTGGGTCGACGACCACCGCCCGGCCGTCGAGGGCCAGCACCCACGCCGTGTTGCCGAGGCCTTCGTCGGTCACGGCCACCGCCCGGAGGTCCCCCGGCACTTCGGTGACGACGAAAGCCGAGGCCCGCGGAGAGGGGCTCACCGCTCGCTCCCCACGGCCACCGGCAGGCCTGCCCGCCGCCACTCGGGGAAGCCGTCCTCGAGGCGGGCGGCGTCGCGGCCCCGCTGGCGCAACTGGCGTACGGCCTCGTCGGCGTAGGCGCAGAACGGCCCTCGGCAGTAAGCGACCACCTGGCTGTCGGCCGGGACGTCGCCCAGGCGGGCTCCCACCTCCTCAGGGGGCACCGGGTGGGCACCGGGCACGTGGCCGGCCTCGTACTCGGGAAGTGGGCGCACGTCCCACACGACCAGGGCAGGGGCGGCGCCGGCCAGCCGGGAGGCCAACTCGGCCCGGGTCACCCTGGGCAGGGGACCGGTGGGGCCGAGGTAGTCGGCGGCCAGCCGGTCGAGCCCGGCCACGTGGCCGGTGGCTACCGAGCGGACGGCGGCCCACAGCTCCTCCACGGCCCCGCTGGCCAGCCGGTACACGACCCGGTTGCCGGCTCGGCTGGAGGCGACCAGGCCGGCCCGGGCGAGGACGTGCAGGTGCTGGCTGGTGTTGGCCAGCGACTGGCCGATCTCGGCGGCCAGCGCCTCGACCGAGCGCGGCCCCTGGGCGAGCACGTCGACCAGCTCGGCCCGGCGGCCGCTGGAGAGGGCCTTGGCCACCGATGCCAAGGCGTCGTAGAGGGCGGACTTCGCGGGGCTGGCCATGCCCCGCACTCTACGCCCAGTAGATCAAGCGATCAAAAGAGTTCTTGAGTACTCTACCGCTGCAGGATCCGGCCCACGGCACCCATCAGCTCCCGGACCTTCTCGTCGGGGTCGGCCGGGCCGCCGTGCCCGCCCACCAGGCAGTGGCGGGCGTGGCCGTCGAGCAGGCCGAGGGCGACCTTGTCGAGAGCGGCCTGCACGGCCGCGATCTGGGTGAGGACGTCGATGCAGTAGCGGTCGTCCTCGACCATGCGGGCCACGCCCCTGACTTGGCCCTCGATGCGGGCCAGCCGGTCGCGCAGCTGGTCCTTGGTCGCCGTGTAGCCCCGTTCGGTGGCGGCCATCGCTCTCCTCTCGGTCTGGTGCCGGTTCCTGTCACTATACCCCTAGGGGGTACTTGACAAGTATACCCCCGGGGGGTACAAATGGAGTGTCCTGCCGAAGCCGGTGGAAGGAGTTGCGGTGACCATGACCACGACAGCATCGAGAGCGCAGGGTTGGCGGCTGGGAGCACCCGGCAGGCTGGCTGCCTTCGGGGCCGGCCTGCTGGCCGTGTTCACGGCCAGCTACGGGGCGGGCCTGGCGCTGCGGCCCTCGGCCCCGCCGGCCGAGCCCAGTGGCGGTGGGACGGGCGGCCTGAGCGCTACCGGGGACGGCTACTCGTTCGTCCCCGACGTGGACGCCCTGGCCCCCGGGGCCGGGCCCGACTTCACGTTCCGCATCCTGGGCCCCGACGGGCGGCCGGTCACGGCCTACCGCACCCAGCACGAGCGCGACCTGCACCTGATCGTGGCCAGCGCCGACCTGGGGTGGTTCGCCCACGTCCACCCGGCGATCGACAGCGACGGGCGGTGGTCGGTGCCCCTCGCCTTGCCGGCACCGGGGACCTACCGGGCCTTCGCCGACTTCGCGGTGGCCGGCGGCCCGGCGCTCACGCTCGGGGTCGAGCTGACCGCTCCCGGCTCGCCCGCATCCCGGCCCCTGCCCGCCCCTTCGGTGGTCGACCGGGTCGACGGCTACGAGGTGGTCCTGCTGGCCTCTGTGGCTGGCCCGGGCGAGCAAGAGGTCGTTCTGCGGGTCGCCCGCGACGGGCGGCCGGTGACCGACCTCGACCCCTACCTCGGGGCCTACGGCCACCTGGTCGCCCTGCGGGCCGGCGACCTGGCGTACTCCCACGTCCACCCCGAAGACCATGCCGGAGAAGGCGGGGCCGGTCCCGAGGTCGCCTTCGTGGCCGACCTCCCCACGGCCGGCGACTACCGGTTGTTCTTCGACTTCAGCCACCATGGGACGGTACGCACGGCGTCGTTTACGGTGACCGTCCCGGCGGTGGCGACCGGCGGCCCGGTCACCACGACGGCCCCCGTGGGCCACGGGCACGCGCGATGACCGGCCCGGAGGAGACGACCATGAGCACGGCCGAACTAGGCGCTTCCCCCTCAGCCGAGACGGGGCGCGTCGAGCTGACCATAGGAGGCATGACGTGCGCGTCGTGCGCCGCACGGATCGAGAAGCGGCTCAACCGCATGGAGGGCGTGACGGCCTCGGTCAACTACGCCACCGAGCAGGCACAGGTCACGTTCGCGGGTGAGGTCACCGCTGACCGGTTGGTCTCGGAGGTGGAGGCCGCCGGCTACACGGCGGCGGTCGTGCCCGCCGTGGCCGAGGCGGTGCCAGAAGGGCCGGGCGAAGCCGGGGACGGGGCGGGCGGGGCACCCGACCCCACCGACGCACTGCGCAACCGGTTCGTCCTCTCGGCCGTGCTCTCGGTGCCGGTCGTGGTCATGGCCATGGTGCCGGCCCTGCAGTTCACCTACTGGCAGTGGCTGTCGCTCACGCTGGCCGCGCCGGTGGTCGCCTGGGGCGGCTTCCCGTTCCACCGAGCGGCGTGGCTCAACCTGCGCCACGGGACGGCCACCATGGACACGCTGATCTCGGTCGGGACGCTGGCCGCCCTGGGGTGGTCGCTCTACGCCCTGTTCCTGGGCGAGGCGGGCGAACCGGGCATGAAGATGGCCTTCGAGCTCGCCGTCTCCCGCAGCTCGGGCACCCACGAGATCTACCTCGAGGTGGCCACCGCGGTCACCGTGTTCATCCTCGCCGGCCGCTGGTTCGAGTCCCGGGCCAAGCGCCGGTCGGGGGCCGCCCTGCGGGCCCTGCTCGAGCTGGGCGCCAAGGACGTGGCCGTGCTCCGTGACGGGGTCGAGCGCCGGGTCCCGGTGGGAGAGCTGGCCGTGGGCGACCGCTTCGTGGTCCGCCCCGGCGAGAAGGTGGCCACCGACGGGGAGGTCGAGGAGGGCCGCTCGGCCATCGACGCCTCCCTGCTGACGGGCGAGAGCCTGCCCGTCGAGGTCGGCCCCGGGGACCCGGTGACCGGTGCCACGGTCAACGCCGGGGGGCGGCTGGTGGTGCGGGCCACCAGGGTCGGGGCCGGTACCCAGCTGGCCCAGATGGCCCGGCTCGTCCGTGACGCCCAGAGCGGCAAGGCCCCCGTCCAGCGCCTGGCCGACCGGGTGGCGGGGGTGTTCGTCCCGGTGGTCATCGTGCTGGCCGTGGGCACCTTGGGGTATTGGCTGGGCCGTGACGAGGGGACGGCCATGGCCTTCAGCGCGGCCGTCGCCGTGCTGATCATCGCCTGCCCGTGCGCCTTGGGACTGGCCACGCCCACGGCCCTGCTGGTGGGCACGGGCCGGGGTGCCCAGCTCGGCATCCTCATCAAGGGGCCCGAGGTCCTGGAGTCGACCCGCCGGGCCGACACCGTGGTGCTCGACAAGACGGGCACGGTGACCACCGGCCAGATGGCCTTGGTGTCGGTGCTCGCTGTCGCGGGCACGTCCGAGGACGAGGTGCTGGCCATGGCCGGGGCCGTGGAGGACGCCTCCGAGCACCCCATCGCCCGGGCCATCGCCGAGGGTGCCCGCGCCCGCTTGGGCGGGGCCCTGCCGGCTGTCGAGTCGTTCTCCAGCACCGGGGGCCTCGGTGTGCAGGGCGTCGTGGACGGCCGTGACGTGGTGGTCGGGCGGGAGCGGTTCCTGGCCGACTGGGGCCTGCGGGCCACCGAGGAGCTGGTGGCCGCCAAGGTCGAGGCCGAGTCCGAAGGTCGCACCCCCGTGCTCGTGGGTTGGGACGGCGAGGTCCGGGGTGCAGTGGTGGTGGCCGACACGGTCAAGCCGACCTCGGCCGAGGCCGTCGCCATGCTGCGGGCCCTGGGGCTGCGGCCCGTCCTGCTGACCGGCGACAACCAGGCGGCGGCCCGGGCCGTGGCCGCCCAGGTGGGCATCGACGAGGTCATCGCCGAGGTCCTCCCCGAGCAGAAGCTGGACGCCGTCCGCCGCCTCCAGTCCGAGGGCCGGGTGGTGGCCATGGTCGGCGACGGGGTCAACGACGCCGCCGCCCTGGCCCAGGCCGACCTCGGCCTGGCCATGGGCTCGGGGACCGACGTGGCCATCGAGGCCAGTGACCTCACGCTCGTGCGCTCGGACCTGCGGGCTGCGGCTGACGCCGTGCGCCTGTCGCGCCGCACCCTGCGGACCATCAAGGGCAACCTCTTCTGGGCCTTCGCCTACAACGTGGCCGCCATCCCGCTGGCTGCTGCGGGGATGCTCAACCCCATGATCGCGGGGGCGGCCATGGCCTTCTCCAGCGTGTTCGTGGTGTCCAACAGCCTGCGGCTGCGGACGTTCCGGGCCGCCTCATCGGCCCGACCGGGCCGATGAGCCCCGGCCGGCCTGCGGTGGCCCACGGCGATCACGACGATCACGACGATCACGGCGATCACGACGGTCACGCCGACGGCCACAGTGGCCGTCGGCACCCCGGCGGCCACGGCGGGGAGGGCGGGCACGGAGGGGACGAGGCGGCGGCGGGCACCCGGGAAGGGCACGGCGCCCACGGGGGGCACGGTGGCGGTCACGGGGATCACGCAGGGATGTTCCGGCGCAAGTTCTGGCTGAGCCTTGTCCTGACCGTCCCGGTGGTGCTCTACAGCCACATGCTGATGGTGCTGACCGGCTGGAGCCCCCCCGGCTTCCCCGGCGACCACTGGGTGGCGCCTGTCCTGGGCACCGCCGTGCTGCTCTACGGCGGGCGGGTGTTCCTCACCGCCGGCTGGGGCGAGGCCCGGGCCCGGCGCCCGGGGATGATGCTGCTGATCTCGATGGGCCTGCTGGTCGCCTTCGGGGCATCGGTGGCCACCACCGCCGGATGGCTCGAGGCCGACCTGTGGCCCGAGCTGGCGACCCTGGTGACGATCATGCTGCTGGGCCACTGGCTGGAGATGCGGGCCCTGGGCCAAGCCAAGGGGGCGCTGGCCGCCCTCGCCACTCTGCTGCCCGACGAAGCCGAGCGGGTGACAGCGTCGGGCACCGAGCTCGTCGCCGTCTCCGAGCTGGCCCCCGGTGACGTGGTGCTGGTGCGCCCCGGCGGCCGGGTGCCGGCCGACGGGGTGGTGGTCGAGGGTGAAGCCGAGCTGGACGAGTCGATGATCACCGGCGAGTCGCGGCCGGTGGCCCGGTCGGCAGGCGAGCGGGTCGTGGCCGGTTCGGTGGTGAGCGGCTCGTCGGTCAGGGCCCGGGTCGACGCCGTCGGGGAGGACACCGCCCTGGCCGGCATCGGCCGGCTGGTGGCCGCAGCCGAGGCCTCCAAGTCGCGGGCCCAGGCCCTGGCCGACCGGGCCGCGGCCCTGTTGTTCTACGTGGCCGTGGTCTCGGGGACCATCACGTTCGGGGTGTGGGCCGGCCTGGGCCGGACCGACTACGCCTTCCTGCGCACGGTGACCGTCCTGGTCATCGCCTGCCCCCACGCCTTGGGCCTCGCCATCCCCCTGGTGGTGAGCCTGTCGACCTCGATCTCGGCCCGGGCCGGGATCCTCGTCAAGGACAGGATGGCCTTGGAGCGCATGCGCACCGTCGACACGGTCTTGTTCGACAAGACGGGCACGCTCACCCTGGCCAACCACGCGGTGACCGGCACGGCCTCCGCGGCCATGAGCGACCAGGACCTGCTGGGCCTGGCCGCGGCCGTCGAGTCCGACTCCGAGCACCCGCTGGCCCGGGCCATCGTGGCCGCCGCCGAAGAGGCGGGCGCCGGGCGCCTGGCGGCCTCGGGGTTCCGTTCGATGGCCGGGCGGGGGGTGGAGGCGGTCATCGACGGGTCGGCCGTGGCCGTCGGGGGGCCTGCCCTGCTGCGCCACAAAGGCCTTGAACTCCCGCCGCAGCTGGCCGGGGAGGTCGAGGCCTGGACGAGCCGGGGTGCCGCGGTCCTCTACGTGGTCCGCGACGGCACGGTGGTGGGCGCCTTGGCCCTGGAGGACCAGGTCCGCCCCGAGTCCCGCCAGGCCGTTGACCAGCTCCACGCGCTCGGCACGAGGGTGGTCATGGTCACCGGGGATGCCCGGCAAGTGGCCGACGCCGTGGCCGCCGAGTTGGGCATCGACGAGGTCTTCGCCGAGGTCCTGCCCGAGGAGAAGGACTCCATCGTGGCCGAGCTCCAGGGGCGGGGCGAGCGGGTGGCCATGGTGGGTGACGGGGTGAACGACGCGCCCGCTCTGGCCCGGGCCGACGTTGGCATCGCCATCGGGGCCGGTACCGACGTGGCCATCGAGTCGGCCGGGGTCGTGCTGGCGTCCTCGGACCCCCGCTCGGTCGTCGGGGTGGTTCGGCTGTCGAGAGCGAGCTACCGGAAGATGGTGCAGAACCTGGTGTGGGGGGCTGGCTACAACCTGTTCGCCATCCCGCTGGCCGCCGGGGCATTGGCGTTCGCCGGTTTCACGCTCTCGCCCGCGGTGGGCGCAGTTCTCATGAGCGCATCGACGGTCGCGGTGGCCCTCAATGCCCAGCTCCTGCGGCGCCTCGACCTCAGCCCGGGCTGATCCCCCCTCGAACGCCCACGGCTAGCCTCGTGGGGGAACCAACCCGGAGCGGCCCAACGTGAAGCAGATTGCCCCCCCTCGGATCCGCCGGAGCGTGCAGCGCTTCGCCCGTGAGCGGCTGGGCATCGAGGTCCGCCGGGCCAGGAAGGCGCCGGCGCCGCCCGCCGCCGTGCGCCTGACCAAGAGCTCGGTGCTGTTCGAGGCCGACGAGCAGTTCCAGTCCATCTACGCCGAGGCCGTGCGGCGGTCCAGGGGCGAAGGCGCCAACTCGGCGCCCCGGCTCTACAACCTCGTCCAGGCACTGGCCTACACAGGCGGCGTGGACGGGCTGGTGGCCGAGTGCGGCGTCTACCGGGGGCTCTCGGCCTACGTCATTTGCCGCTACCTCCAGATCGAGGACCCGTCGTTCACGGGCGAGGGCTTCCACGTGTTCGACTCCTTCGAGGGCCTGAGCGAGCCGTCCACCCCCGACCGGGTCGACGACCCGACCATCCCGGTGGCCGGGGTGCCCCGCCAGGCGGGCCTGTTCCGCGGCTCGCTGGACGAGGTCCGCGCCACCCTCGGTGACTTCCCGGCCGTGACCTACCACCAGGGGTGGATCCCCGGAGTCTTCGAAGGGGCTGACCCTGGCCCCTACCGGCTGGTCCACGTCGACGTCGACCTCCACGACCCCACCCGGGACTCGCTGGCCTGGGCGCACCCCCGGCTGGCGGCCGGTGGGCTGGTGGTGTGCGACGACTACGGCTTCATCCGGTGGCCGGGGGCACGCACGGCCGTCGACGAGTTCTGCGAAGCCCGCGGGCTACGCCCGCTGGCGCTGTCCACGGCCCAGGCCATGATCTTCGGCCCTGGCCGGGCGTAAGCGGCGCCCCTCAGCGGTCGGCGGCGGGGTGGCGCCCGGGGCGCCCTTCGTGGCCGTCGTGGCCGTCATGGCCGTCATGGCCGGAGTCGATCTGCACGGCCACCTCGGTCACCGCGAAATTGTCCATCGACCGCACTGTCAGGCGTAGGCCGGGCGCGCGGGCCGAGTCACCGACCGACGGGATCCGGTCAAGGGTGGCGATCACGTAGCCCGCCACCGTGTCCCAGTCCCCCTCGGGAAGCTGCAGCCCGGTCACATCGGCCAGTTCCTCGGGCCGGACGGTGCCGGCCACCAGCCACTGTCCGTCCCCGGTGCGCCTGATCCGGTGGCCCGGCCGGTCGGACTCGTCCTCGAAGTCGCCGATGATCTCCTCGATGATGTCCTCGAGGGTGACGATCCCCGACACCACGCCGAGCTCGTCGACCACCACTGCGAAGTGGCGGTGGATGCGCCGCATATCGGCCAGGAGGTCGTCGAGGGCGTGCATCTCGTGGGTCGCCAGGACGGGCTGGGCCAGGTCCCGGGCCCGAGCGGTCGAGCGTTGCGGTTCGTCGAGCACGATGGCGTCGCGCACGTGGAGCACCCCGATGGCGTGGTCGACGTCGCCCTCGCACACCAGCAGCCGGCTCAGGCCCGCTTCGGCGGCCGTCCTCTCGACCTCGTCGACGGTGGCGTCCGCTCCCACCGACACCACGTTCCACCGGGGTGTCATAGCGGCCTGGGCCTCTCGTTCGGACAGGCGCAGTGTGCGGGACAGCAGCAGGGCGTGGGCGTCGCCCAGGGTGCCCTCGTTGCCCGACTCCTCCAGCAGCAGGTTGAGGTCGGCGGGGGAGTGGGCCATGGCCCGCTCGTCCTGGGGGGTAACCCCGAGCATGCGGACCACCACGTTGGCCGACGCGTTCAGGAAGCGGATGAACGGCCGGAAAACGAGCACGTAGGCCCGGAAGAAGGGGGCCAAAGCCAGGGCCGAGCGCTCGGGATGGGAGATCGCCCAGGACTTGGGCGCCATCTCGCCCACCACCATGTGCAGGAACACGACGATCGACAGGGCTATGGCGAAGGCGATCGTGTGGAGGGCGGCGGCCGGCACCCCGAGGGGCTCGAGCGCGCCCTCGAGCAGGTGGGCCACGGCCGGCTCGGCCACCGCCCCGAGCCCCAGCGACGCCATGGTGATGCCCAGTTGGGCACCGGCCAGCATCAGCGAGAGCTCGCGCAAACCGGCCGACGCCGAACGGGCACGCCGGCTGCCCTCGGCCGCCAGTTGCTCGATCCTCGACCGCCGGGCGGCCAGCAGGGCGAACTCGGCGGCCACGAAGAAGCCGTTGGCCGCAAGCAGCACGAGGCCGAGCAGCAGGGCCGAGCCGGTGCTCACGGACGGTCCCCGCGCACGGTGCCCTCGCCCTGCTCGCCCTCGGCCTTGTCGCCCTGCTCGGCACCGGCCTCGCCCGGCCCGGCCTCGCCTTCGGCACCGGCCTCGCCTTCGGCACCGGCCTCGCCTTCGGCAC
>JBFMCT010000023.1 GCA_040754375.1 Actinomycetota bacterium | reverse complement strand
CCCGAGCCCGGCCCAGCCGAGGCGGGCGGCCCGAGCCCGGCCCAGCCGAGGCGGGCGGCCCGAGCCCGGCCCAGCCGAGCCCGGCCCCAGCCGGGCCCGGGCCTCGGACGACCGTCCCCTGGCGGCGGTCGACGTGTCTCTGAGCGGCGACCTCGGCTCGGTGATCTCGCCGAGCTCGTCCTCTTAGCCGGCCACGGCCGAAGCCAAGAGGGCCGGCTTGCGGTCCCGGTGGACCATTTCCCGCAGTGCCCGGCTCACCCAGCCGCTGATCGAAGCGGCCCGTCCGGGCTCCACAGCGCGGTGGCCGGCCTCGATCAGGTCGGCGTCGACGGTGATCGTGAGGCGCTGCGTCGTCGTGTTCATCCGTTCATCAAACCGGAGTGTGACCCCAGTACAACTACGTCGAGCCAGCCCGCGGGCCGTCGGTGTCAGCCCCTGACCAGGCGCCACGAGCCCCGGACGTCGTCGTCGAGGGAGAACTGGGCGGGCGGGGGGTCGCCTTGCCACCTCCACCCCGGGGGGGGCTCGACCCGCAGGTTGAGCACGTCGCCGGTGTGGTCGGGCACCCCCAGGAAGGTGAGCGAGTAGTCCCGGGTGCCGCCCGGGCCGGGGCGGGTGATGTCCTCGGCCGTCCATGTGGCCCGCAGGGTGACGCGGCCCAGCGGGGGGGCGTTGACGAACCAGCCCCACCCCGGGTGGCCGGCCACGGCCGGTTCCTCGGACACCGGGGGGTCGGAGGCGGCCGGGTCGAGCACCGCCCCCGCCGGCCCGTACAAGGTGACGTAGCTCAGGGTGCCGGGGTTGAAGGGCGAGCGCTCGCGGGTGTTGGCCACGACCATCGTCGTCGTGATCCGGGCCGAACCGTCGTCGCGGAGCTGGACGTGATGGTCGAACGTCCGCCGGATGCCCCGGTTGAACTTGGCCGCGTAGGACCACTCCCCGTTGTAGAAGAAGTCGCCCTCGACCTCGGGCAGGGTGCCGTCCCAGTTGCGGTTGGCCAGGGCCTGGGCCACCACCTCGTCGGTCGACCACGCCATGGCCTCCCGGGCGTCGAAGCCGGCGGCCATAGCGTCGCCCAGGGCCTGCCAGCGGTTGGCCGGGGCGGCCAGCAGCCGGTCCATCACGACCTCGGCCAGCGAAGCCACGAAGCCTTTGCGCTCGACGTTGGTGATGGCCAGGTCTTCGAGCTCGTCGGTGTAGAAGTCGAAGCGCTCGATGATGTTGGCGGCCGTCACCCGCTCGCCGTAGTCGGGCACGTCGACGGGCCCCAGCACCTCGAGGATGCGGGCCATGAAGGCGGGCGTGACCGAGAAGGCGCCGTCGACGGCCGGCTCGCCGGCGCCGTTCCACAGATCGACGGCCCGCCGCCCGGCGGCCGCGAAGTCGGGGGTGCTGTTGACGTTGGCCAGGCTCATGGCCCGGGGCGGGTTGACGAAACGGAAGGGCGACCCCGCCTCGGCGGCGGGCACCACGGCCGTGGGGTGGCGCTGGAGGAAGACGTGGATGGGCTCGAACCGGTCGAGGGCGAACGCCCCCGGGCCCATGGAGATGAGGCCGTAGGTGCCGATGAACCCGCCCGTGGGACGGATCTCGTCGGGGTTCTGGCTGAGGAACAGGTAGCGGCGGTCGCCCTCCCCGCCTGCGAACCAGATGAGGGCGTCGAGGCCCTCAGCGGCCGACGTGACCTGGCGCTCAAGGTCCGGCATTCGCCCGGCCAGCACGTCGCGGGCGTCGGCCACCGGGCCGATCAGCCAGCGCCCCTCCAGGTCCTCCAATTGGGCGGCCGCGGTGCGCACGCTGGCCGCCCCCCGGGCCAGCGAGGCGTTGACCTCCCGCAGCCGCACCAGTGCCCCCGAGATGGGGCTTTCCCCGGCCCGGGTCTCCAGCAGCCCCTCGGCCGCGTCGGCCAGGTCGAGGCCGGCCGAGGTCAGGACGACCCCCGACGACTGAATCGTCTCCACCGCGATCACCTGGGAGCGCACGACCGGCACCAGCTTGGCCAGCGGTGTCAGGGGACCCAGCCGGTCGAGGTGGGCCTTCATCTCCCGCAAGCGGCCGTCGGCTGCCGTCAGCTCGTCGCGCGCCGGCCCCAGGTCACGGGCCGACAGCCGGGCCTCGGCCCGCAGCAAAGAGGCCTTGGCGTGCTGGGCCTCCCGGGCGGCGGCCGCCGTCGTAACCGCCGCGAAGGCCCCGATCCCCACGACCGCCACCAAGGCCAGGAGCAACACCGCCCGGCGGGCCCCCCGCCGGCTCCGTGACCGTCGCGCCACTCAGCGTGCCGGCCGTCTTTGGGGGGTTCCCAGGCAGGCCCGATCAGGGTAGAGTGCAGCCAAAGGCAGGCGGGGAGGGAATGCTGGCTCTCCGGCCCGCAGCGAATTACAGTGCCCGGCAGGCGGTCGGCGATCGGAGACCATCATGGAAGACCTTATCCAGGCCACACGACCCTTAGAGGCCACCAAGCCTCGCCGTCAGTGGCGGCTGGTGACCGTGCTGGCGGCCGTCGCGCTGGTCATGGGCGGCATCACTCTGGCCCGCAGTGCCGACTCGGGCGTCACGGCCGACCACCCGGCCATCGCCCACGACGCCACCGTGCCTCTCGACAGCCTGGGTTCCACGCTGGGTGAGACCCTCGGCTTCGGCGCCGCCCTGGCCCCCCAGATCAACATCCAGGCCATCGTCTGCCCGATCCTGGCCGCCCTGGCCAGCGGCCCCTTCGCCGCCTTCATCGGCCCAGTGATCAACGCCCTACGCATCGCCTTCGGCTGCATATCCGGCTAGCTGAGCAAACATCCCGGTTTCCAGCGGCCCCGCCCCGGCGGGGCCGCTACGCGTTACCAGAGGACGGCTCTTTACTTATCGAACTGGCGGAGCTCCCTGCTGGCGACGCTCTGGCTGACACGCCCGGGGAATCTGAATCGGGCTGTACTCGCCTCCGTTCACTTCCGTCGCCCCTGGGCTCGCTTGGGGGCCGGGACCAGCTCAGCCCGCTCGGCGCTCCCTCCGTCGCTCCCTGCGAGACGTTTGATGCTCGCCCACACCATTTGAGCTGAGCTCGTGTGGCCGGTAGTGATAGCGGTAGTCGTAGCCGTAACCGGCCTTCTTCTTCACCCCGTTCAACACAGCTCCCACCACCGGAGCACCCACCCGCTGTAGCAGCTCGACCGCCCGTTGGACTTCCCCACGCCGTGTTACGCCGGCTGAACACACCAGGAGCGTCACGTCCGCCCAGCGGGAGATCACCAGGGCATCGGTCACCGGCAACACGGGGGGCGAGTCGACCAGCACGAGCCGCTCCTCCACAGTGAGGGGACTGATCATCTCGGTCGCCGACTTGGAGGCCAACAGCTCCGATGGGTTGGGAGGCACCGGCCCCGATGCCAGCACCGTCAAGCGCGGAAGTTCGTCCACTGGCTGCAAGGCACTGGCCAGAGTGGTTTCTCGGAGCAACACCGACGTGAAACCGACGTCGTTGTCCATCTCGAAGAACTTGTGAAGCCGGGGCCGACGAAGGTCGCAACACATCACCGTCACCTGCCGGCCGGCCCGGGCCAACGCCACCCCCAGATTGGCGATCGTGGTTGTCTTGCCCTCGGCTGAGCTAGGAGATGTCACCTGGATCACCTTCACGGGCTTGTCGAAGCCCATGAACTGCACCGACGTCCGCATGGTCCGGTATGCCTCCGCCGCCGATGATGACGGATCATCGAGCGACTGCACGGTGGGCTGGTCCCGCCGTGTACCAGCCACCTCCGGAATGAGGCCGATCACCGGAAGACCCGAGGCTCGCTCAAGGTCATCCTTGGTCTTGATCGTGTCGTCGAGGTAATCGAGCAAGAAGACCAGACCGACGCCCAGCAACAGCCCGAGCACAAGCGCGACTGCCGCAGTGCGGATTGGTTGGGGGCTGAAGGGCCCCGACGGCACCACCGCATCCTGCACGATCTGAGCGCCGCCAGTCTTGACCCGGGAGCTCAGGATGAGGTCCTGGCGCGTCTCCAAGAGGGCGTTGCGAGCATTGCCGAGCGCCAGGCGGCTCGACTCGGGAGCGCCTGCAATCTGGGTGTCAAGTTCGGCAATGCTCTTCTCGAGCTCCGTAATGGCCGAGGCCAGGTCCGCAACCTCGGCCTCCCGCCGATGGTCGATGTAGCCCTGGGCATAGGCATTGGCGGCCGCCGCCGCCAACCCAGGATCGGCGCTCTCGACCCTCAACAGCACAATGTCGGTCTGGCTCACTGCCGAGGCCGACACTGCGGGAGCATCAGGTAGATCCCGCCGGACGCGTTCCCTTACGGGCCGGCTCTCAATCACGCGGATCTCGGTCTGAATGGCCCGGGTCGCGTCGAAGCGCGGCCCGACCTGCGAGTCGAACAGTTGCTCGGATCCACGCGGCTGCAATCGCAGTTCAGCGGTGGCCGCGTACATCGGGGTCTGTGATCTGGACAGAGCCACCGAACTCGCCACGGCGATTACCGCTAGGAGAACGAGTATCCACGCCCGGTGCCGAAGCACACGCAAGTACTCGCGCAGCTCAATGTCAGAGCCGCTGCCGTCCGCTTCCACTGGTGCAGACCTTAGCCCCTCCGCCAGCTTCGGGCCGCGCACGCGCCTCACACTCTCCGACCAAGTTCGCGGCGCCACGTCGAACTTCTTGGCAACAGCGAAACCCCGTGTAGCCGAGGACGAAGCGCCCACAACGCCACGACCCATCACCGATGAACGTCAGATGTAGGCAGGCTGCCTGGCCTTCAGTCGCCGTGTTCTGGGAGAGCAAACAGCCCGACTGACCGCCACTCCGCGACGCGGGACGCGTTTCGAACTAACCTCGCGGCAAATGGACAAGGGGCGGCGGATACAGTCTCGGTCTCAGGGGCGAGCGTCGGCGCCCTACGCTTCGCCGACATCGTCGATGGAAGACTGTTCTGGACCCACAGCGGGGGTAGGGGCGACCAGGGGTACATCGCCGAAGTGTCCCGCCTCCTGGTTTCTACATCCGAGCGCGGTCACGACCCACTACGCCCTGCGAGACGGCGACAAGCTGGAAGCGGTCCCGCTTCGGGAGAACGAGACAGACCGCCGCCTCTCACAACTGCTCATATCCCATCTCGCCGCGCCCCGGCATCGTCAAGCTGTCCTTGCTCGGCCGGATACGTTCGGGAATGTGAAGGCCCCCCACGCGGCAACAGTCCGACCCGCGCCCTTGCGAGAGACCGTCGCCCAGCAGATGGCCAGAGCGTAGCGCTGCTAGTGCGAGCCACCCCCACCGCGCGGGATCACTACAACCGTCACCCTTACGAGGTGGGGTTGGCGCAGGCGCATACGTACGCCAACGCCCCGGGACCAACGGGATCGTTCCTCCGCTCCGCATCGGGGCAGATCGCCATCGATGTCGGGTGCGGACCCGGCAACCTTCTCGCGGCTCTCGCCCAGCGTGCCCGCATCAGCGTCGGCGTCGACATCAGCGACGTGTCCGTACGCCTGGCCCGGTCTGTAGCAGAGGCCAGCGCCGACCGGGTCCGGGTCGTCCAGGGCAACGCCCTCGGCCTCCCATTCCGGTCCGCCTGCGCCGACATCGTGGTCGCCACCGGGTGCCTCCACCACACCGGGGACGCCTGGGCAGCGTTCCGCGAGGTTACGCGCCTCCTACGTCCCGGCGGTCGCGGGATCGTCACCGTCTACCGCCGGAGCTCGTACTACCACGCCCTCTACCGCACTGCCGCCCGCCTGCCCCGCTGGGCCGACGGTCGCCCGGGCTTCGACCGGGTGGTCAACCGCGGCCTGCTCATGCCTGCCTTCTGGCTCTACTTCTGGGTGGGGCGGCTGGTGACCCACCGGCGCGTCCGGCCGCCCTCCTACGGTGAAGCCCGCAACTACTTCGCCGACCAACTGCTGAACCCCGTGGTCACGTTCCACACCGAGGCCGACGTGCGGGGCTGGGCCGAGACTGCCGGCGTGGTGGTGGAGCAACTCTCGACGAGCCACGCTGGTGCGTTGCTCAACGCGACCATCGCCAGACCGGTCGGGTCGGGGAGCACGGCGGGGTGAGGCAGGTGGGGTGGCGGCGAGTGGTGAAGAGGGCCGTGGACGTTTCGGTCAGCGCCGCCGTTCTCGCCTTGGCCAGCCCCCTTCTGGCCATGGCCGCTCTGGCCATCCGGCTGTCAATGGGAAGCCCCGTCCTGTTCCGCCAAACCCGCCCCGGCCAACACGGCACGCTGTTCACAATGGTGAAGTTCCGGACCATGGAGAACGTCACCGATGCCTCCGGGCACCTCCTCCCGGACAGTGACCGGATAACCGGCCTGGGCCGGATGATGAGGTCGCTGGCAATCGACGAGTTGCCACAGTTCTGGAACGTGCTCTGCGGCGAGATGAGCCTGGTCGGGCCCCGGCCCCTCCGGCGCGAGTACCTGGAGCGATACTCGCCGGAGCAAGCCCGCCGCCACGACGTCCTCCCGGGTATCACCGGCTGGGCGCAGATCAACGGGCGCAATGCAGTCAGCTGGGACGAGAAGTTCAGCCTCGATGTGTGGTACGTAGACAACTGGAGCTTGTGGCTCGACCTTCGCATCCTGTGTCGCACGCCGCAGTGCGTGCTGCAGCGGGTCGGCGTCACGGCTCCCGGGCATGCGACCATGCCCGACTTCCAGGGGAACGAGGTGAGCCAGTGATCCATCGGCTTTTACCGGCGGTGCGGCAGGGAGCGGAGGTGCACTCGTGAGGATCCTCGGGATCTGCCACGATGTCTTCATCTGCTCGGCCGCGATCGTGGTGGACGGTGTCGTCCAAGTCGCCATCCCCGAGGAGCGGCTCGATCGCAGCAAACAGAGCCGGGGGTTCCCCGTGCTCGCCATCCGCCGCTGCCTACAGGAAGCCGGGTTGGAGCTAAGCGACTTCGACGAGATCGCCATCGGGTGGAACCCAGCCATCGAGATGGAGACACCGCCCCCTGGGTACCTCACCACGCGCCGAGCAAGGGTCGAGCACCTGTTCCAAGTACCAAGCCAGCTGTTCCAGTTCCTGGGGACACGCGCCGACGGTCCGATGACGCTGTCGAACACGTTCGTCGACTGTCCACCCATCACCTTCATCGACCACTACGACGCCCACATCGGAGCGGGCTTTCACCTAAGTCCGTTCGATCGGAGTGCGGTCCTCGTAATGGACGGGCGGGGGGAGAAGCAGACGTGCCTGCTGGCCATGGCTAACGGGGTCGAGGTGGAACGCCTCGAGGAGGTGCTCTTCCCACACTCGCTCGGGCTTCTCTACGGTGCCGTCACGCAGTACCTGGGCTTTCGGCCCGATTCCGACGAGTGGAAGGTGATGGCGCTAGCTGCCTTCGCCGAGGGCGAGAACCCCTACCGCGAGGCGTTCGCCGATCTGGTTCGCGTCGCCGACGACGGCACATTCGAGCTCGACCTCGAGTACTTCGAGTTCTACAACTTTCACGACGCCCGGATGTTCTCCGACAAGTTCGTACGGAGATTTGGCCCGCCCCGGCTCCGAGGTGAGGACCTCGTCGCGCACCACGAGCAGATCGCGGCGGCGACCCAGGCGGTCTTCGAGGAGATCCTCACCCGCATCCTGACCCGGCTCCACGCGCGCACCGGCGTACCACAGCTGAGTGTATCCGGCGGCTGCTTCATGAACAGCGTGTTCAACGGCAAGATCACCGCGGTCACCCCCTTTGAGGAAGTCTTCATCTCGAGTTGCCCGGACGACTCGGGCACGTCGCTGGGCGCCGCGCTGTACCTCAGTGCCCTTCGCACGAAGGACCGGGTGACGGATCTCCCGCAGCACAACTTCTGGGGCGTCTCCTACACCGACGAGCAGTGCCTAGAGACCGTCCGGCGCTACGGGCTGCCCAACACCCGGGTGGTGAATGACCCAGGTCAATCCGCGGCCGACGACCTCGTGGCCGGCCGGATCCTGGGGTGGTTCCAGGGGCCGATGGAGTTCGGTCAGCGGGCGCTCGGCGGGCGCTCCATCCTGCTCGACCCCAGGCGGAGCGACGGCAAGGAAGTCGTGAACTCTGCAATCAAGTTCCGGGAGGCGTTCCGGCCGTTCGCGCCCGCCATCCTGGCCGAACGGGTCCATGAGTACTTCGACTGCGTGCCCGGCACCCGGGTCCCCTACATGGAGAAGGTCCTGCGGTTCCGACCGGAGAAGGCGTCCGAAGTCCCTGCCGTCGTCCACGTTGACGGCACTGGCCGCTTACAGACGGTCGACGCCGGCGCCGCTCCCCGCTACCACAGGATGATCGAGTGTTTCGCTGAGGCGACCGGCGTCCCGCTGGTCCTCAACACAAGCTTCAACCTCAACGGCGAGCCCATAGTGTGCTCGCCCGAGGATGCCATCCGCACATTCTTCACATGCGGGCTTGATGTCCTGTACCTCGGTAACGTCCGGGTCGCCAAGTGACCCCCGCGACTGCGGGGGATCGGGAGCTGGACGACGTGCTGCCGCCTCCGCCCGGTGAACCAATGCCCGAGCCGTGGCTCCGCATGACCTACCCGCTGGCGGGTGACGAGGAGCTGAAGGCGATCGACCGGGCCCTGCGGTCAGGGGTGCTCAACAACGGCCCCGAGGTGGAGGCCTTCGAGCGTGAGTTCGCCGAGCGACACGGGACCCGCCACGCCGTGGCGCTTGCCAACGGCACCGACGCTCTCACCGCCATCTACCTGGCCCTCGGCATCGGCCGGGGCGACGAGGTCATCGTCCCCGCCATGACCTTTGTCTCCTCCGCCACGTCGATCGTGCACGCCGGGGCCACGCCGGTGTTCGCCGAAGTCGAGCCTGAGACCTTCACGCTGGACCCAGCGTCAGCCGAGGCCGCCGTCACGGCCCGTACGAGAGCCATCCTGGCCGTTCACTACGCGGGCCAGGCTGCTTCTGTGGCCGAGCTCGCGGCTGTGTCCGAACGGGCCGGAGCCGTACTGATCGAGGACGCTGCCCAGGCCCACGGCGGCACCTACCGCGGGCGCTCGGTGGGGAGTCTGGGACACGCCGCCATGTTCAGCTTCGCGCCCAACAAGAACGTGACGATGGGCGAGGGCGGGATGATCACGACCGACGACCCGGAACTGGACCGAGCCGTCCGCCTCCTCCGCAATCACGGGCAGATCTCGCAGTACGTCTACGACCGGGTCGGCTACAACTGGCGGATGTCCGAAGTCCACGGAGCGATGGGGCGGGCGCAGCTTGGGAAGCTCGACAACGTTCTGGCTGCGAAGCGCCAGAACGCGGCATGGATGGAGCGTCGGCTCGCCGCGGTCGCCGGTGTGCGCACGCCCGTGACCCGTGAGGACCGCGACCACACCTTCATGCTCTACACCCTCCTGCTCGACCGGAAGGACGACCGCGACCGGCTCATGGTGGCGCTCGGTGCCGAGGGCATCGAGAGCAAGGTCTACTTCCCACCAGTCCACCGCCAGCCCATCTTCGACCGCGGCGAGCGGTTCCTCGTCACTGAGGACCTGTGCAGCCGGATCCTCTCGATCCCCTTCCACGCAAGGGTGAGCACCGACGACCTCGAACGGATCGCGCAGATCGCAGCGCGGACGATTAGCCCCCAGTGGTGAGGGTGCCAGCAACCGCGACCCTTACGGAGCGACCGCTGCGCATCGGCCATCTCGCCTCGGCCGATTTCAGCCTGTTCCTGCTCCTGCGCACCGAGTTGGAGGTCGATCTCGCGTCGGGCGCCGAGGTGTTCGCGCTCTCGGCGCCCGGCACGTGGGCACCACATTTGAGATCGCTCGGCGTTGAGCCGGTCCATGTCCCGAGCCTGTCCCGGTCGTGGGACCTCGGGGCTGACACCAGGGCCGCCAAGGAGCTTTACCGGGCGCTCCGGCAGCTCGATCTCGATGTGCTGCACACCCACATGCCGAAGGCCGGCGTCCTCGGCCGTGTCGTCGGCCGGGTTGCCCGCGTGCCCGTTATCGTGAACACATGCCACGGGCTCTGGGCCCGCGAGGAAGATCCGCTTCTCCTGCGGTGCGGCGTAACGCTCGTCGAAGCTCTGGCAGCGCAGCTCTCCGACTTCGAGCTCTACCAGAACGCGGATGACGAGCGGGCCCTCCGATGGGCGGTCCCGCCGCAGAGGCGCGCCTACGTCGGCAATGGCGTAGACCTCACCCGGTTTCGTTTCGACGAGGAAGGCCGCACCCGGGTGCGGGAGGAGTGGGGGATCGGCGAGGACGAGATCCTGGTAGGCGCCGTGGGAAGGGTGTTGGAGTCCAAGGGGGTCCTAGTGTTCGCAGAGGTAGCCGAGCGACTGGCTTACCGGGCCCGCTTCGCGTGGGTCGGTGCCTCCGACGAGGGCCATCCAGACGCCGTCGACGTGAGATCGGAGGCGGTGCGATTCGTCGGCCTGCGGGAAGACATGGTCGACGTGCTCTCGGCGCTTGACGTGTTCGTCCATCCGTCATTCGCAAGAGAGGGTCTGTCGCGAGCGTCCATGGAGGCCGCGGCGGTTGGCCGACCGATCGTCCTCACTGACATCAAGGGATGCCGGGAGATCGGCCGTCCCTTTCGGGACCTCCTGCTCGTGCGGCCCCGCTCGGCAGACGACCTGGAGGCTGCGTTATCGCTACTGCTCGAAGATCCTGGGCTCCGGGCCCGCCTGGGCGAGGCTGCCCGCCGGCGGAGCCTCGATGCGTTCGACCAGCGTGGGGTCGCCACGCGATCGCTAGATGTCTACGCGCGCGTCGCGAAGAAGGGCGGGCGGCGCACCCGAAACCGTCGGATCGACAACTTCTCGGGCCGGGCGGAGACTGGCAGGCTGCTTCTCAACCGGCCTTCATGACTGGATCTTGAGCTGGCTGGCGCCGGTCCAGAAGGTCGCTGGCGAGCACGATGGCCAGCGCGATCCAGATGTAGCGGAAAGTGAACGTCTGGCGCACAAGACCGCCGGCCGCGAACGCCACCAGTACGACCCGGGACGCGCTCGCCGGTGGCGCTGCCCGCCAGAGGACATAGGCGATGCCCAAGAAGGCCACGAGCCCAAGCGGACCATGCTCAACCAGGAACGCCAAGGGATCGCTATGCATCTCGTCGCTAGTCCCTGCCTTCTCTGGGAGGAACTCATAGCCTCCCGGGCCGATCCCGTACGGGTGGGAGCGAAGCTGTTCGAGGCCATAGCGCCACGTATCGATACGCGACGACTCGCTGCGAGTGAGCCGGTTGGAGTCGACTCCCGATCCCACATCGAACTCCGCCAACCTGATACTGCTCACACCCCACGCTCCGACTGCCAGCAGCGCGGCGAGCGAGACGATCCGGACCAACACCCGCCCCTGGCCGCGGAAATGTGATGTCGCTCGCCAAACCACGTAAACCGTGGCCGCAAGCAGACTGAGAAGCGCTCCGAACGATCCCGTGCGGACAAGTGCCAACAGGTAGACGCCAGCCAAGGGCCAGCGGAGGGACCGCCGGAGGTTCCGGGCCGTCCCGAGGACGAGTAGGCCCATCGCGAGTAGATGAGCGGCGTAGTTCACGTTCCGGACCGTGAGCCCGGCTTGTCGTTCTCCGGCCCGCCCTCCGATCTCAAAGATGTTCGTAAGCGCCACGAACGCGACGGCCGCGAGAAAGGCGATGCGGGCCCGATCGATCGTTCGAGGCCGGCCGGCGAGCACCGCCACGAGACCTGCAAACGTAATGACGGCGAGAATCTCGCGAGCGAACGTTGAGACGAGCCAAAACGGTATGCCGACACGGATCATGGTCACGATCGTGGACACACACAGCAACCACAGCCAGGGAAGCAGACGCCGAAGTAGCTCGCTACCAGGATTCGCCCTGATCAGGACGTAGCGAAACGCCACTAAGTTTACTAGAACGAACACTGGGTCGACGATCGACAAATTACCCGGGAACGTCGGCTTCTGAAAAGCGGTCCCGATGGCCGCGGCCACCACGAGCACGTCGATCACGGTGATCGGCACCCGACTAGGCCGGGCGCGATCGTGGACCGGAGGGGCCCTGTGGACTGGACATGCGCCGTATGCCATCTTCTCCCTTTGGCCACAACCCTTGGCAGCGGGCCGACTCGGCCAACGGCCGTCTCGACCAGACCCTAGTATCGTGAGCGCTCGATCGGAGGCGGCCCAGCACCCGGGTGTCGCGGACTCTCAGGGACAGCGAGTTCGTGGGCAGCAGGTGAGGCGGGCGGTCGAACTACCAGGAGCCCACACTTATGAGCACATCCGACAGGTCCCCGGTCTTCCTCGGGATCTTCGAGGGTCACCTCGACCCCGCGGTGGCGGCGGTCCGGCACGGTAAGGTGCTGGCCTACTCGGAGGAGGAGCGGCACAACCGCTTCAAACATGCACCCTACCTCTATCCCCTTCGGGCGCTGAGGCACTGCCTGGCACAGGCCGGCGCATCAATCAGCGATGTCGCGGGCGTGGGGATCAATTGGAACCTTCCCGCATACAGCGACGGGACGATGGCGTCGTTCTTCGACTCACTCGGGGAGCGTTTCCCAGTGGATGACCGCACGGTGGCGTGGCAGCAGTCGGTCCTCAGGAAGTTCAACCAGGAGTCCCTCCAGCAGTACCACGAGTTCCACTGGCGGAGGTCGTTCGGCGACGTTGCCTTCCCGCCACTGGTTGCCGTACCACACCACTACACGCACGCGTTCCACGCAGCCATGCAGTCCCCGTTCGACCAAGCAGTGTGCTTGACCATCGACGGGTCCGGTGACCAGCACACGACTGTTCTGTGGCTGAAGGACGGCGACCGGCTCAGCCCCCTGCGGGAAGTGTTCATGCCGCACTCACTGGGTTGGGTCTACGCCGCGTTCACGGAGTACCTCGGGTTCCAGGCCTATGACGGTGAGTACAAGGTCATGGGACTCGCAGCCTACGGGCGTCCCGACCACCAACTCCGCACCAGGATCGAGGAGGTGGTGCGGGTGGCGCCCGACGGCGTCGAGTTCGAGGTGGAGCCCACGTTCATTCACTACGGCCCTCACAGCTACTCCGACCGGTTCACCGACGGCCTGGTCGACCTACTCGGTCGCCCGCCGCGCCTTCCTCACGAGGACATCACGCCCTGGCATGAGGCTGTCGCGTACGCGGTTCAGGAGATCCTCGAGGTAACCGTCGAGCGCCTGGTGCGATGGGCGATCAAGGAGACGGGGGTCCGCAACGTGTGCATCGGCGGTGGCGTCGGCCTGAACGTGAAGATGAACAGCCGGCTCTTCAGCAATCCCGAAATCGACGACATCTTCCCGATGCCGCTATGCAGCGACGGCGGCGCCGCTGTCGGGGCGGCACTCGCTGCCTGTTACCAGGCGACGGGCGCCCACCCGGAGCGCCTCGAGACCCTGGCGCTGGGGCACGAGGAGACGAACCAGCAGATCGAGCACACCCTCCAGTTGGCCCGCCTCACTTACGAGCGCGCACCTGATGTGTGTACGACGGTGGCGATGGAACTTGCCAAGGGCCGGATAGTCGGATGGTTCCAGGGGCGGATGGAGGCCGGGCCCCGTGCACTCGGCAACCGCAGCATCCTCGCGGACCCGCGCAATGTCGCCAACCGGGACAAGGTCAACGCCATCATCAAGTTCCGCGAGTACTGGCGACCATTCTGCCCATCGATGCCAGCGGAAGCGGCAGTTGACTACTTCGATCGGTACACCGACGCGCCCTTCATGATAATCGCCTTCCCCGCCAACAGCCGCCTCGCCAGCGATGCGCCTGCGGTGGTCCACGTCGACGGCACATCCCGCGTGCAGTTCGTCCACGAGCGCGTGTCCCCGCTATACCACCGTCTATTGACCCGCTTCGGCGACATCACCGGGGTGCCGGTGCTCCTCAACACCTCCTTCAATGTGAAGGGTGAGCCGATCGTGTGCACGTTCTCCGACGCCCTCCGCACTTTCTGGGCCACCGGGCTCGAAGTCCTCGCCGCCGGCGACTTCGTCATCCGCAAGCCCGGGCTCAGTCAGGGATGAGTGCCCCTGGCCGGCTCCTCGTTGTCGCCCCTCACCCCGATGACGAGATCCTGGGCGCCGGGGGGTCGATCGCACGCTTCGCTGGTGCCGGAGGCGAGGCGATAGTGCTCACTGTCGCCGCCCACATGCCCCCCCTCTACCCGGCGGATATCCACCGGCGAACAGTGGCCGAGGCGCGCCGCGCGCACGGCATCGTCGGAGTCAAGTCGTCCATCTTCCTCGACTACCCCGCTGTCTTGCTCAGGGAGGCTCCGGTGGCAGAGGTGAACGCGCGGATCCTCACTGTACTCAAGGACTTCCAACCCCAGGTTGTCCTGGTACCATATGTCGACCGCCATGTGGATCACCGGGTGGTATTCGATGCCTGCATGGTCGCATGCCGCCCGGTCGGCCCCGGGCGGGGTATCTCGGTCCTCGCCGCTTACGAAACGGTTTCCGAGACACACTGGACGGCACCACATATCGAGCCGAACTTCACCCCATCGTGGGTCGTGGACATCACCGCACATATTGAGCCTAAGATCGAGGCCATGCGAATGTACGAGAGCCAGCTGCAAGGGTATCCTGCTGCCCGTTCCGTGGAGGCCCTGCGGGCCCTTGCACTGTTCCGCGGGAGCCAGATCGGAGTCGGATTCGGAGAGGCTTTCCAGCTTATCCGTATGACGGCACCACCCGATCTGTTCAACAACGGGGGTGGATAGTTGCTAGACGACAGCTCAACCCAGAGAGGCTCCGTCCAGGGCCAGGCGCCAGTTCACCACCCTCGCCTCAACCTCGCGGCGCTGTTCCTTGACTTCGACGGCGTCATCCTAGAATCCGTCGAGGTGAAGACGGACGCATTCCGTGAGCTGTTCGCTGATCATCCTCTATGTATCACAGAGGCTGTCGTGCAGTACCACGTAGCCAACCTCGGGCTCTCGCGGTACGAGAAGTTCCGCTGGGTCTACGAGCACCTCCTCGACCAGGAGCTGACCGAGGCCACAATGGCCGAGCTCTGTCAGCGATTCGAACAGCTTGTCGTCGCTCGTGTTCTCCGCTCGCCCCTCGTACCCGGAGCCGACGCCTTCCTGCAAGCATATTCCAGCTCGGCGCCATGCTTCGTCGTTTCTGCGACACCCCAGGCTGAGATTGAGTACATCGTCTCGACCCTAGGACTGGATGTCTACTTCAAGAGCGTACACGGCTCACCCACTCCTAAAGGCACCTGGATATCACACCTCCTTGATCTCCACGATCTCGACCCAGGGCGATGTGTCATGGTGGGCGACGCCCTAAGTGATTGGAGAGCAGCAACTGAGAACGGGGTCCATTTCGTCGCACGCATCGCGACTGAAGGAGCCAGTCCACTCCACGGGACACCCTGTCTCGGTGTTATCACTGACCTGCACGGCCTGCCCTCAGCTGTATCCCAGATCTAGCCATCTCCATCGACCCTGCCTGCCGACATCACGTGCGTATTCTCTACATCTCAGAGGCTTCTGTGCCAGGCGTGCGAGCCTCCAGCGTTGCCGCTGTGAACCAAGCGGACGCTTTCGTCACAAGCGGGCACTCGGTGCAACTTACTGCGAAACGCGCAAGCGCCACTGGCTCGAGCATCACACACTACTACATGATCGGTGATGGACTCCGGATCCTGCGGCTACCGGTACCCGCTACTCGCGGACGGGAGTTTGCCTATACTGCGCAGGTGGTCTCGCATCTCCTGATGCACCATGGAGCGGTTGACTTAGTGTACTCTCGCCACCCATTCACCGCACTTGCCGCAGTGGCTATTGGCCTACCGGTGGTCCTCGAACTTCACAATCCGCCGACAAATGCTGTACGTCGCGTCTTGGAGCGCCTCGTTGAGTCGGATCGCCTTCTACGAATGATATTCATCTCTGAGGCGCTTCACCGCTTGTGGCGTGACCGGCGGTATCCTGTCAGCAAAGAGGTTCAGGTCGAGCCCAGCGCGGCGCCGGCTCGGCTCGTGGCTCAAGTGCCCGTACCGGCCCAGGGTCGCGAAGTACGTAACGCTCTCTACGTCGGCAGCTTCTATCGAGGCCGCGGTATCGACCTCATCCTCGACGTGGCCAGCGCGACTCCCGAGATGACGTTCCGCCTTGTCGGAGGCCGTCGCGACACCGCACCGTCCACTCCCCCAAATGTGGCGTTCCACGGGCAGGTGCCGCCAAGTGCTGTCGCCCAGCACTACCGCTGGAGTGACGTCGTCCTGATGCCGTACGGTCGCAACGTGGAGACCGCTCAAGGTCATAATGACACGAGCGCCTGGATGAGCCCTCTCAAGCTATTCGAGTACATGGCGACCGGCCGCCCCATACTAGCGTCCGATCATCCGGTACTGCACGAGGTCCTCACGGATGGCGATACAGCCTTCTTCGCACCCCCCGATGACCCGGCCGCTTGGATCGCCGCGCTAAAGTCGTTAATGGAGTCACCTGAGTCGGCATGGCATGTCGGTCGCAATGCCCGACAACGACTTACGGAGCGTCACACCTGGGAGCTTCGGGCGGAGCGGTGCTTGGCCGGTCTCCAGTGCGGTGCGAATCGGGCGTCGCCGTGACATCGCGTCGATACGTCCGTAGGCTCCGGACCGTCGTCCGCAGGTACGGGGCGCCGTGGTTCAGTCCTGTCGCCGCCTGGCTGCGGCGCGAGCCTCTAATCCTCCTCTACCACAGGGTAGAACCAGCTCCGTACGAGACGGGAATTCACGCCGTCACTCCTGAGACGTTCGACCACCACATGGCGCTTCTCCAACGGAGCTATGAGATAATTCACGTAGATGAGCTGTATGCGCGCTACGCCGCAGCGAAGGAGGTGCGCGGGTTGGCCGCAGTTACATTCGACGATGGCCACCGAAGCGTTCTCGATCACGCACTGCCCATACTCATGCGACGGCATATTCCTGCGACGTCCTTCCTGATCGGTGGTCTACTGCGCGGCGGGTCGTACTGGCGCCACACGATCCACCAAGTGCGGAACGCCGGGCTAAGCGCGCTGTTCACAACCTTCCTTCGCAATCCCGCAGTACGAGCAGAGTACCTGATACAAGACACGAAGGATCCCCGCCGTATAGCGAGCGATGAGATTGCTGAGGCCTGTGTTCGATTCGCCTACGAACATGCACTTTCAAGTTCCAGAGCCGATTACCCCACCGCAGACATCTATCGCTCCCTCGATACCCGTGGCCTACTTCGCTTTGGAAGTCATACTCGTCACCACTACATGCTATCGTCCGTGCCGGACCACGTCGTTGAGCTGGAGATTTCAGGAGGACGAGAGGACTTGCTCGGAAGCGGACTTCTCACATCGAGTCTCTTGGCTATTCCCTTCGGGGGCGACCACACCTTCCGAGAGTCGACCTATAGGCTTGCGATATCCTCGGGGCACACCGGGATCCTCCAGAGCCACGGGACCCGAACCACACGAGCACTTCCGCTGGCGGGGCCACAACGCCTTTACCGCTTCATGCCATCCAGCAGAGACCGCCTGATCGCACTGTGAAGAGAGCCGTCGTCCGATCAATCACGCACGCTCTTGACACAGTGCTTCACCGCGGGACAGGATCCATGATCCAGCCGCACAGCCCCCGCAGCGACGCTCTCGACCGCCTGGCTCAACTCCCCATACGGCCATCACCTTGCTTCGCTCTCGGGATGGGTCGAAGCGGTACCCATTTTCTAGCAGCATTGCTCGCGACGCACCCGCGAGTTGCCTCGTTCCATCTCGACCACAGCTTCGATCCAGTTGCTGATGCCTTTGATTGTTGGGCAGCGTGGCACCACCTGCCGGTGGACCACGGGCTGCTAGCTGAGGCCAGGGCCGAGCGGATTTATGGAGCAGCGAGCCAGGGGCGAGTGTATTTTGAGGCAAACCCACTGCTGACACCACTCACTACAGTATTGTCGCATTGCTTCGACGCTCGGTTCGTCCTTGTCTACCGTGATCCCGCTGCCGTGGTGAGGTCGCATCAGGCGAAGGGGTGGTACTCCGAGCGCCATGTGCGGCTCGACACGCGGCTCGCCCCAGGCTTCCAAGCTCCCTACCGGCGCACGAGCCACGTATTCAGCCGGCTTACGCCGAGTGGGGACGAGGAGTATCGGAGATGGGCTACTCTGACAATCGTCGGCCGGCTGGCATGGCTGTGGGCAGCGTATTACCGCAGGGCGCTAGCTGACATGAGGCAGTCTCCCGGCGAGTCGATGGTTCTTGACATCGCGAGTGTTGACCAGGATGGTCAAGAACGTCTTTGCACCTTCCTCTCAGTAGCGCCCGTGGTCAAGCCACACGATCTCCAGGCGTTGCGTCGACGGCCCCCCGGCCGTAGCCGTCGGAGCACCATGGCACCTGAATGGAATAGCCGAGAACAACGCGAGTTCGAATCGGAGACGGAGCACACACGAGCGACGCTGGAGGCATTGAGATGGAAAGGTGTTCACGGATGAGCGCTTGGTCGCCAGCAGGGATCAAGCGATCCATGCGAATATACGCCGCACGTCCTACGGATAGGCGCGCACGCTTGTGGTCCAACGAGTTCCTAAAGGCGGTTGGGCCGCTAGCGTATGGTCAAGTCCTCAATGTATCTGCGTGGGAGGATTCGGATAAGGACGGTGGCAAGTATAGGGACTACTTTCCGAATGCCGTCGCGTATCGCCGCTCCAACCTCGGCGGGCGTCGCGGGCATAGCCACGACACTGATTATGTAATTGACCTTGAAGAGCCGCTGCCAGCCGAGCTACACCGGAAGTTCGACCTCGTTCTTAACCACAGCACACTAGAGCACGCATACCACCATCTCATCGCGATTCGGAATCTTTGCGATCTAAGTCGTGATGCCGTGCTAGTGGTCGTCCCATTTGCTCAACCAGAGCACGGGCAAGAGTACGGAGACTACTGGCGATTCACACCCCAAGCGCTTCGGAGAATGTTCTCCGACAACGGGTTTACGGTGATCCATGAAGGCGAGTCTCCCTACGCATACTCAGCTGTGTACCTCGCTGCCCTAGCCGTACGTGATCCCAACCTCTGGAAGGATCGCTTCCCTCACGCATGCCGCCTTGACAAGGGCGGTCAGCACATTGGGATTGGCGGTCCCGGATACCGTGCATACGCCGCAATTCGACGGATTGCACGCGAGGCCGTACGGGCTCAGGACCGGAAGTCCTTCTTGCCTGCGTCAGCGTGGGAGGAAGCGGCGGGACAGCGGAATACTGATTGACTGGATGAGCCACACGCCGTGCTCGCCAAACAGTTGGCGTCCATAGCGCCTCGCAAGGGCCAGCAACATGATCGCCAGTAGCGCCATTGCAACCCCGAGCGTAAGGATCTGCGGCAACGCATAGTGGCGACAGAGCAGGGTCGGTGGTGCGACTACAGCTACCGATGCTAGTGCCAGCCTCACCCCCGGTGTAGATATCCCTATGAGGTCACGCCGTCGAATGCCACAGACCTTCATCGCAAGGCCAGCTGTGAGGAAGAATGAGACTGCGACGCCGACCAGGGTCGATGTGGCTACGCCACTAACACCCCACTGGGACCCGATCGCTGCGCCACCGATGACGACCATGGCGTACACGAACTCCAAGCGTGCCATCCTGTAGACCGCGCCCTTAGCCTGGAGAATGGTGCTGCTGAGCTTGAATCCAGCTCGAAGAGACATTCCGGCGGCTAGTATCTGGAAGGGTCCTATAGCAGGCGACCACTGACTCCCTAGTAGCACTCCAATGATCTCTGGAGCCAGTAGCGCAGCAACGGCGCCCGATGGGATGAAGATAACGAACGTGATGGCGAGGCCTCGTACATAACCCAGACGAAGCCGCTCGACATCCTGTTGGACCCGGGATGCTGCCGGGAACATCGCCGTTTGCACCACGCTCGCGATAAGCTGGTTAGCTTGGTCCATCAACGCGTACGCGCGCCCGTAGAGTCCGAGGGCGCTAGCGCCGAGTAGCTTACCCACCATTAAGTTGTCGCCGCGTCGGGCGCAGTACGTAAATATCTCGGTTAGAGCAAAGCCGCCACCCACCCGGACCAAGTCTCGTAGTGCCCCGCGGTCGATTTGTAGTCTAAGGCTGTGCGGTTGCGCTATAATGCAGTAGGTTGCCATCACAAATGTCTGTCCGAAGTGTGCGAACACGAGACTCCACACTCCGGCTCCAAGAACGGCCGAGACGATCCCCACGAGACCGAAGCCGAGTGCTGTCGAAAGCACATCAGCCGCACCATAGTGCCTGAACCTCATCTCGCGCTGCAGCAGTCGCTTAGAAGTTCCGGCTATCGCGTCAAGGGGGAATAGGAGCGCCATGACCCGCAGGACGGGCGGGAGCTCCTCGATTCCAAAGAATCTTCCGATGGGTTCCGCACTGATAGCGGTGGCCGCGCCGAAGATTGCTGACACTGTCATCGTGAGAGTAAATGCGGTCCTCACATGGGCCTGTGTGAGGTCCTTGACCTGGACGAGTGCGTGGTTCAGCCCCGCTTCAGCAAGCCGCTCCGCCAGTCCGATCACGACTAGCGCCGCACCAACGACTCCGAATTGTAGCGGAGTTAGTATCCGGCTAAGGACGGCAACGATCGCGATGCTAAGTATAGCTCGCACCCAGCTGCTCGCGAACAGCCAGGCTGCGCCGCGTAGCGTCCGGATGCTCAGGCTGTGCGGCGGTTGATCGCTCATGGGGACGACTCCTCGGTGTCCGAGTCCCTGTTGCAACCAGCACTTGCCTTCACTGGACGATCGGCCCGAGTCTGACAGGAGTTGTCCCCGGACGGCGACGCCCGGTCCCGACGCGGATTTGTAACTTAGGTAAGCGTTCGGAGTCAGTGTCCGTGATGCGACGTCTTATGTACCCAGACCTGCTAATACCCTGAAGCTGATTAGCTCGTTCTACTACCACACGATCCTCCCAGAACAGTCACTAGGCATCCAACACACGCGTACTCCTCTGGTTCAATGCGGTGGTTCCGAAGCGGGGGACTCGCCCGGGTTGTTCGTACTCGTAGCCATAGCCTGGACCTCGGGCGGTGCCATGCCTGCATTAGGGGTCCGCCCGACTGGCCCTTCACGGAGACATGCTCAATCACTCGCGTGGTTCTACTATCAGGACGATGAAGGGCGTGGCGAAGTTGAGCGTGCAGCTGAGTGACCGCCATTGAACGTACCCTACCTTACCCAGAAGCAGTACAGGTTCCGCGTGCAGTCGAGAGAATGATGCGCTCACACGCTTAGCCGGGGGGTGAGGTGTTTCTGAGTTCGAGATAGAGATCCCAATTCGATCAGTCAGCATCGCGGGGTCCTTTGTCGGTTGGGGTTCGGGGGGTGCTGGCGATGGTAGGTGAGGCGGCGCAGACGGGCGGTTTCGAGGCCGGCCTCCCGGGCTCTGCGGATGGGTGCCCCTCGTCCCTCGTGCTCGTCGTTCAGGGTGACGTAGCCAATGCCGGTATGGAGCCGAACACCGTATAGGCGGTGCGGATCACCTCCAGCTCCGCCCGCAGGACAGCGGGGTCGACGATCTTCAGCAGGTGCGTGAACTCGTACTTGAGGTGGCCGAAGAACGACTCGATCCAGGCCTGGTCGGTCGGGGTGCCGGGCCGGGCGAAGTGCTGGTGGATGGCCCAGAGGGTCATGAACTCCCGGGTCGATCGACGCCGGGATCGACGACCTCGTCCTGGCGGGCCTCCACCGCGGCCAGGAGCCCCTCGGCAGCCAGGGCCTCGGCGAAGACCACCTGGACCTGGGTGGAGGTCTCCTCGGCCGAGACGATGTTGGCGACCCACTTGCGGCTCACCAGGTCCTCGATGGCCGTCACCGCCACCCCCCTGTCTGTCATTCCTAAAGGAGCGCCCCAGGTCAAGAGGCGCGGACTCGAAGAGTTCGCACGTTCTCCCCCCGGAGGGCGCCGGTTCGGGAACGTCGGCCATGCCAGAGGGCGCGCGCCGGCAAGGCCCGGACGACTCGCCGTGACGTCGAGGGCGGCCAAGGCCGGCCGCAGGCCGCCCGAAGGGGAAGCCTTGACGGCCCGGTCCAGTGCCCGAGGACAATGGGGGTCGAAGCCCGCCAGGGCTTCGTGGTTGCCCCTGCCGTCGGGGGACGGGGTGCAGGGACGCGTAGCGGATCGGCTCCAGTGACCAGGCGGGATGGTCGGGGCAGCGCCGGCGGTAACCGGGTGCCGGTCATTCCTTCGCCGCGCTGAGCGGCATGGAGATCTCCGACCGCAGCCAGGGAGGGCTCAATCGGACGCTCGACCTCGCCCGAAGGGGGCCTGACAGACAACGAGCTCGCCGCCGGGGCTGCGCCCGGTCCCTCACCCTCCGCCCTGGGCCAGGCAACGGACCTCTCCGTCGCGCAGGTCGAAGCTACGGCCGGAACGCTGTCGCCCGCCAGCTGCATGGGACCACTTTGAGGTGAGTTTCGCCAGCAGCATGGGACCACCCTTTCGCCAGTGATGGGACCACCCGGGAGCATCCCACCCGCGCCGGCGCCGCTGAGGTTGGAGTCGCCACCTGACCGACAAGCGGCCAAGGCAGGTGGCGATGAGCTTCAGGGAGGTTCGAGTGCACGAGATCCGAGAGGTGCTGCGGTTGTGGTTGCGGGGCGACGGCCAGCGGAAGGTCGCCCGGCTGTCGGCGTTGGACCGCAAGACGGTCCGCCGCTACGTCGAGGCGGCGACGGCGTGCGGGCTGGTCCGCGACGGCGGGGAGGGCCAGCTCACCCTGAGCAGCCAGGACGCGCCGCACCGTCGACGGCGACACCCACACCCGTCCAGGTAGGAGCCCCGGTGGGCCAGCTTGCGATGGGAGCGGTCGACCTCAGCCCACTCGTGGTAGATGGCCACGATCTCCGCCTCCTCCTCCTCCAACAGGCCGTGCACGGGCGAGCCGCCGGGGCGGCCGTCCTCGAACTCGACGTCGGCCCGCCGGGCGGCCCAACGGTGGGCTCGGACCTCGCCCCAGCTCGAGCTCCCGGCACGCTCCCCGCCAGCTCCAACCCTCGGCGGTGGCCCGGTCCAGGAGATCCAGCAGCGCCGCCTTGGTGGCCGCATCGACGCGGGCGGGGACCCAAGCCAATCAGCCCCAGCGCCCTTCTCCCTTTACCAGCATGAGCTTGACGGCCAGGTCCTTGAGCGCCTCGCCCAGGCGGGCGGCGTCGGCTCGGGCCGACCCCAGTTCGAAGTCGCGCTCTTTGGTCCGCGCCCCGGGCCGGGAGTTGGCCAGTGCCTCCAGGGCTCCTTCCTTGGCCACCACCCGGGTACGGGAGATGGCGTTGCGGTCGACCTGCCAGCGCTCCGCCGCCTCGTTCATCGTCACCTCGTGGCGGACGAGCTGCAGGAAGATCTCGTACTTCTAGCAAGGCGCTCAAGAAGTGCTTGGCGCGCCGGCCGGCGCGGTCGGTTCCTCCCTCGGGATCGGACATGGTCAGATCGTCCTCCACGGGTCGTGGGGACCCGCGGATGCTGACTACTCCGAGGCCGATCTCTATCGTGAAGTCAGATGCAAACCAGTTGGGACAGGTGGATCGGACGTCCATACTATAACGCGAACGGGCGTAGCCGTCTCCCTCGTGCAATCCGGGTCGTATCGTTGGGGCGCGCACGCGTAAGGTAAGATCAGCTGTGATAGGCACGGCGAGAAGATGGCTTCCGGAGCGCGCCCGCTCCCGACTGCGAAGGCCCGCCGTCTCAATCCTGAACGCAGATTACTCGATAGCATCGGCTACTGGATCCTGGAACAGGAGACGGTCGCGAACGGAGGGTGAGTGGCATGGCCCCCGGTCTTGGGCGAAGGACGCATGTGCTCGCCAGCTTCGCCAGGTTCCAACCTGGGTTTGGCGATACTATGGGCGATCGCGTGCTTAGCCCGCAAGCCATCGGCGGGACGTCGGGAGGGAGGCCCCGATGACCGGAGGGTCCTCGGTCGACCGCCACGGTGCTGGCGTCCGTCGTCCATTTGGCGGGCCCCTGCGTGGCGCCAGGGCGGACATGGTGCGGGCCCGGATGGCACGTAGTATCGCTAGATCTGCGCCACGATTCTCCGAGAGGAGTCTACTGCCGCCACCGATCTTGATTATCGGTTGCGGACGAAGCGGCACTACGCTCGTTGCCGGGCTCGTCGGGTCGCATAGTCATGTGGCGATGTTCCCCGGCGAGGCGAACGAGCTATGGCACCCCGGCCTCTATCCGTGGCATCGAGCGGATGTGGATGTTCCTCCGTTCTGGCTCGATGAGAACAGGTTCCTCGCCTTGTCGAACCCGTCGCCACTCATTCCTAGCGTCCTGGGTGCATTCTGCCTTCTCAGTAAGCATAGGCGGATACTGACCAAGAGCGTGATGGTCTGTGGTATCCTTAATAGGGTCGTATCGATGTTGCCTGGAGTACGCATCGTGGAAGTGGTGCGTAACGGACTCGATGTGTCCCGCTCATACGCTCGAAAGGAGCGTGCGAAGATTGAACGTTACGCCGGTCGGTATGCCCGTTGGAATATCACCAATACTGAGCGCGAGTTAGAGGCCCTTCTATTACGACATTGGGCACGGCAGGTATCCTCAGTTGATGAGGCTAGAATATCGGGACTAGAGGTTCTTCGTGTTGTTTACGAAGAACTCCTTGTAGATCCAGTCCATATTGTACGCGGCATTCTCAATTACGTAGGCCTCGATGACGAGGGTGTAGATGGCGGGCTCTTGAAGCAGGTGAGGAGGGGACCAAGGCCCCCGGTCCTTGATTCTGCCCCGGCTATCGACCCGTCGTCTCGTGAGGTGCTGTGTAGGCTGGGATACCTTTGACAGACGACGCGGGTGGCCATCAACGGCGGCTCATAGGCGTCCTTGATTTCGACTACGGATTCTCCGACTAAGCAGCAGCTCTCCTCTCCGGGAGTATCTAGCCATACCGCCAAGGGTGGGCGAGTTCAACCGGTCATCGCGACAGCGGCATCGTAGACGCTGGCGGCCGTTGACCAGCGGAGGCTGCGGCGAGGCATCGTGTTGATGCGGTGCTCGATGAATCGGAGGTCGGCGGGGCTGTAGACGGCGAGGTTGGTGCCCTTGCCGACGTAGCGGCGCAGCAGGCCGTTGCCGTTCTCGTTGGTCGGGCGCTGCCAGGGCGAATGCGGGTCGGCGAAGTAGACGTCGATCCAGACCAACTCGGCCAGCCGGGCATGGCCGGCCATCTCGCGGCCCTGGTCCCAGGTGAGAGTGCGCCGCAGCGCCTCCGGCAACCGCTCGATGAGCTCGACGAGCCCGGCCAGGGTCGCCTCGGCCCCGTGGCCTCGGGCAGGTCGGCCAGCCACAGGTAGCGGCTGGCCCGGTCGAACACGGTGATGATCGCCGAGGCGTTGCGGGCCCCGATGATCAGGTCGCCCGCCAGGTGGCCGACCTCTTCCCGCCCGGCTGCTGCTGGCGGGCGGGCGCTGATCGGGCTGAACGCCCCGAAGGACCCACGCCGGGTGACCTGGGCTTCTTCACCGCCACGACGGTGCTTGCGGCACCGGCGACGGCGGTGCCGCCCGGTGTGCAGCCCGGCCGGCAGGCCCCGAGAGCCGTGACCGTAGACGGCCTGGTACATGGTCTCGTGGCTGACCGTGCCGGCCACGGGGTGGAGGCCGGCGGCCAGCTCCCTGGCGATGGTCATGGGGGAGTCCTTCGCCCGCAGCCGAGCCTCGACGTGAGCGCCCAACTCGGGGGCGGCCACCAGTGCCGGTTCCTTCGGTCGGCAGCGCTGGCGGTCGGCTCGACTCTGGGCGGCCGCTGCGCGGTACCCGCACGGGCCTCCGTTGCGGCGCAGGTTCGGCGCTCACCGTCGAGCGGTGCCGGCCCAGTCGGGCGGCGATCACCGCCACGGGTTCGTCACGCTCGATCCCGGCGCGGATCTCCTCGCGCGCGGGCAGGGTCAACGGTGCTGCTGGCATCCTGGCGGCCTCCACCGGTCGGGTCGTGTGTCGACAGCGGCAGCCTTGCCGCCATCACGCTCCGACCGGTGGACCTCAGCTACGTGTAGCTGTCACCCCTTGAACTCGCGGTGGTATGGCTAGTGCGGGATGCAAAGCCTGGTCGTCTCGTCGACCAGTGCTGCAACGGCATCGCCGGCGGTGCCCCGATTGGCCAAGTGGTGATTGAGGTATCCCGCAAGAGCGTCGGGCTCCTGTTCCGCGTACATCAGGTCCTCCAGATCTGCCGCCGGATCTCTACTTGGGTCTATAGCGGTCGCTACTCTGGCTTCGAGGAAGTCGTGAACGTAACCGGAGCGGGGGACTGGGACCACGCCGAGACGGGCCCCGAGCATCAACGCTTCCAGTCCGCTCGTTGATCCGTTCACGAGGACGGCGTCGGCCGCTGTCATGAGGGCGTGGGGGTCGACATCGAGGACTAGCCGCGACCTGGATCTCAAGCCCGACTCGTTGAGGACTCGTTCGTATCCTCGAACGTCCTCTCCCCGGTGGGGCTTGATGAGAAGGCGGAGGCCCCGTCGGTCAGCGACGGGGACGAGCCCTGCGAGGAGCTGCGCTACGGACGCGAGCTTCTCGTCAGTGGTGCAGTGCCCACCTGGCTTGTCGACCGGAGTGGTGAGGAACGCAAGGAGCGTGGTGCAGTTCGCTGCGTGGCGGACGCGGAGCTCAACTGCGGCGGGAGCGTAGATGTCTCGTGCATAGGAGTCGTAGCGGGGACTTCCAACGGCGTGAATGCTGGCCGGAGGGGCGCCGACCTGCGAGAAGTATGGTAGGTACGCGTCACCCCAGGCCGCGATCGCGCTCGCTCCCCGTGATCCGTAGAAGGCTACTCGCGATGGAGGCAGAGGGAGCAGAATTCCCTCTTGCATAAGTACCCATGGGATTCGCCTGATACTGAGCGTCTCGACGTACTGTCGGAGGGGGTAGGCGATGTCGTTGGGAACGACGACCACGTGGGGTCGAGTGTCGTCCAGGATCCTGGTAATCGCTGGCTTGATCCGGAGATGCCACGCGACAGTACGCGCTGCATCCCGTGGCCAACCGGTCGGGTTGGTGAGTCCTATCACACTCGCCCGAGTGCGATCCGAAGGCTCGCCAACCTTCACAAGGTGAAGGCCATTGACCGTGTCATCGGGTGTCACCTCCCCACGAAGCTCGCAAAGGGATACGAATCGGCAGTGGTGGCCGGCGGTGGCAAGCCGAGCTGCGACCGGCTTCATCATGGCCCAATGGTGCCGGGGGTTAGAAATGACAAAATCGATTGAGGCCATTAGCCCGGATCCTTCGCGCACACGGATCGCGCCGTTGGTGTCATCACTCTACGGTTCTGGCTCGGCTGGAAGTCCACAGTCTATCCCCCCTTCCCATCCCGCCTTGGGCGGACTGGTCGCACGCTAGCACAGCGACGTGATATCAAGACTGGTCTCAACATGTCTTGGTTGCCGTGGGAGTCGGTCCATGCCCATGATACTGTCGTCGCTACGATGCGACAGGGTGGGGTGAGCAGCCAGCAACGGCTCCTGATGGTCCGAACAAGGATGGGTGAAGGCGGCAATGACCGCGTTGCCAGTACCCTTCTTCGAGAGCTTCCTCGAGACCGATTCGCTGTCGATCTCGCTGTTCTGCGCACTGACGGACATTTCATGACTGCCGTGCCCGGAGACGTCGCCGTCCATTCTCTGGGTGAGATCAGGCTGTGGCGGGCGGTGGTTCCGCTTGGGCGGCTCGTCCAACGGCTGCAGCCGGATGTCGTGTTCTCGATGTCGAATGGCACCAATATCGTCGCGATCGCGGCCCGAGCCCTGTTCAGGGGCTCCTACCGGGTGGTCCTGTCGGAGCGGAACTCGATGATTCGCGCCGAGTATCGCGTGAAGAACTGGGTGCTGACCCAGCTGAAGCGGCTCACCTACGCACGGGCCGAGGTTGTCACGGCCGTCTCGGAGGGTGTCGCCCGCGAATTGGTTGACCATGTGCGAGTCGCCCCGGAGCGCGTTCGGGTCGTGTACAACCCCGTCGTCACTCCGGATGTCTCGAGCTTGGCAGCCGAGCCGGTCGACCATCCCTGGTTCGCCGCAGAGACGCAGGTGATCCTCGGCTGCGGGCGTCTGGTCCCGCAGAAGGACTTCGCCTCGTTGATTCGGGCCTTCGCCCGAATCCAGGTGTCGATTCCCTACGCAAGGCTTGTGATCCTGGGCGAGGGTAAGGAGCGGCGCCGTCTGGAGATGCTCGCGAGGGAGCTGGGGGTGTATTCGGCCGTCTGGTTGGCGGGCTACCAGACCAATCCCTTCAAGTTCATGGCCCGAAGTAGCTGCTTCGTCCTCTCATCCAGACACGAAGGGTTGCCGGGTGCCCTGATTCAAGCGATGGCCTGTGGCGCGGCGGTTGTGTCGACCGATTGCCCGTCGGGGCCGAGCGAGATCGTGACTGACGGGGTTGACGGCCTTCTGTGCCCGGTTGGCGATATCCCGCTACTGGCTGGCGCAATCGAGCGTGTTCTCGGGGACCGGGAGCTACGAGAGTCGCTGGGCGCGAACGCGTTGACGAACGCGCAGAGGTTCCATCTCGATCGCTCGTTGGGCCGCTACATCTCGGCACTCATGGACGGGTAGCCGGACGGGGTCGGATGACGAAAGGCGAGGTGATGGTGTGGCGATCTGCGCGCTGATGCTTGGTCGGGACGGCAGCCGGGGGTTTCCTGGCAAGAACGTCTATCCCCTGCTCGCACGACCGATGATGGCCTACCCGATCCTGGCTGCACGGAGGTCGCGCCACGTCGACCGCATCTACGTCTCTACAGACTCGCCCAGCATCCGAGCTGTTGCCGAGGAGAACGGTGCGGAGGTCATTGACAGACCGACCGAGCTTTCGACTCACGAGGCGCTCGGCGAGGACGCTTTCCTGCACGGCTACCGGGTGATCCAAGACCGGCTGGAGGGAGAGGGCAACACGCTTGAGTTCATGGTGTTGCTCTTCTGCAACGCGCCGACCGTCTCGCCCGATCTCATCGACGCGGGCATCGACGTGCTGCGTGGCGATGCCGGTCTCGACTCCGCGGTCTCCGTGTCCCGCTACAACATGTGGAGCCCACTACGCGCACGGAGGATCGGCGAGGATGGGCTGCTGCAGCCCTTCGTTCCCTTCGAGACCTTCGGCGATCCCGCAAGTCTCAACTGCGACCGCGACTCGCAGGGCGACGTCTGGTTCGCGGACATGGGGGTTTCGGTGGTCCGGCCCCAGTGCCTCGAGCGGATGTCAGAGGGGATGCTGCCGCAGAAGTGGATGGGGAGAAGGATTTACCCGCTGATCCAGACCGGGGGACTGGACGTGGATTACGACTGGCAGCTCCCGATGGCCGAGGAGTGGCTAAGGCGGAACGGCTACGGCGCCGACAACGAGAACACCGACAGCGCCGGCGAGCCGTAGCGAGGCCACCGACTAGTGCGCTCAGTAGGCGCGCGTTACGTTCCTCGCGAGGCTGTCATGGATCTCGCCGAGGATCTCCAAGAGTCCCTGGCCGAGGTCGAGGTAGGGATTGGCAACCACCTTCTTGGCGACCCGGGGACGGAACGAGTAGGGCGTGACGTCGTAGTGCTCGCCCGAGACGGCCCCTCGGTAGCGGACGGGGGTGTCATCACCCACCATCTCCTGCACCATCCGCAGCAGGTCTCGCACCTTCATGGGGTGGTGACCGGTCAGAACGAGAACCTCGTTGGCAAACTCGTCACCGAGTGCCTCCACGCTGAGGCGGGCGGCGTCTCGAACGTGAATGTACTCACGCACTTCCTCGCCGTCGCCAGCGTACTCGATGCTGCGGTTCACCATGGCCCCGTGGAGGACCCGGTAGATGCCGTTGCGGGTGTCGGAGCGGGGCCCGTAGAGCGAACCGAAGCGGAGAATTGTGTACTCAAGCCCCCGGACGCGCTGATAGCTCTCGACGACCATCTCGGACGCCTGCTTGCTTGAGCGGTAGAAGGATCCCGCCTGGCTGTAGACGTAGACAGAACTAGCGAAAAGGAACCGCCGGACGGCGTTGCGGCACGCCGCCTCAGCTATGAGGGTATTGCCGAGGACATTCAGACGGATCGTGTCGACGGGTCGCGCCTTGGCCTCATCGATGTCGGCGATGCCGGCGAAGTTGTACGCAACCTCACAGTCCGTCATAACATCATCGATCAGGCCCTCGTCCATGATGTCGCCAACCACGGCAGTCTGTTCGGGCCGAAGGTAGGGCGATTCTCGCGTATCAAACACTATGACATCGTGCCCGGCGTCGGACAACGCATCGCAGACGTGGCTCCCCAGGAAGCCGGCCCCACCGAAGACGACCGCTCTCATGGGGAGTCGCTCAAGTGGTGGTCGCCATTGGGCCGGGGGACACTCCGGCTGCCGCTAGGCCTCGCAGGAGATTGTCGACGGCCTCCTGCTCCATGGCAAGCCGGCACTCGACAGCGTAGGAACCCATGTGGCAGGTCAGGACGCAGTTGCGGGCGTTGAGCAGTGGTCCTCCGTACGGCTCTTGGTGGAAGGTGTCGCACGCGGCGCCTGCGAGGCGTCCGGAGTCGAGAGCCGCGACGAGGGCCTCCTCGTCAACGAGCTCACCCCGCGCCGTATTGATCAGCAGGGAGTCGGGCCGCATGAGCCCCAAGCGACGTTCGTCGAGCAAGTGGTGCAGATCCAGCGTGTAGGGGATGTGGAGGGTGACAATATCGGACTCTGAGAGGAGCGAATCCAGCGACGAGAGCCTGACTCCGTGGGCGTCAAGGAACTCTACCGTCGGTGGCAGCGGGTCGCACGCGACCAGGTCGCAGCCGAACGCGTGGAGAAGGGGGGCGAGCCGGCGGCCGACGCGCCCAAGGCCGACGATTCCCACCGTCTTACCACCGAGAAGCCGACCCATCAAAGGGGCCCAGGTCCCGGCCCGGAGCTGGTGGTCGGCTTCACTGACGCGCCGCAGGACGTCGATCATCAACCCGACCGTCAGCTCGGCCACCGACTGGGGCAGCGCCCCGGGGGCGATGTAGACGGACACGCCCGCCTGTCGTGCGGCGTCGAGATCGACGTTGTCGATACCGACGCCGCACCGGGAGATAACCCGCAAGTCGGGCGTGCCGGCCAGGACCGACGCTGAGAGCGGGCTCGTGCCGGCGATCACACCGACGGCGTCTTGGAGGAACTCCCGACTCTCCAGCTCGGTCAGCTTGCGACCGAAGGGGTTGACGGCGACCTCAAGGTCCGCTGCGAGTAACTGCTGGTGCGGTGGCTCTGCAGGGCTTGCGAAGGTCGCCGTCGTGATCGCTACTTTGTGTCGTGCCATCTACCATCCCATCGCCCAGACCAGCCATTGACACAGTCGATGGTACTGGTCTGATCTCCAATCGCCTAGTGTCGAGGGTCAGGTCAAAGGCCCCCAGAGTAGTGACGCACGTCGCCTCGTTGTGTTCGCGCACGCCCTAGTCAGCTAATCCGGCGAGCGGAGGAGCTCGACGGCTCCCAGACGCACCCCCAGCGGCTACGCGCGTAGGACTTCTAGTACCCGTCAGGCATCGGTGAGCGGCCCGGATCAGATTTCGTCGCTACGGTCCGAGGGACTGGACGTAGCCCTTCTCCCCGGCCAGCGCCGGTACGCCCGTATCATGCCCGCCGCATGGCCAGACGCTTCACGCCACGCGTCACCGGTCGGCCTGGCCATGGCAAGGAAGAGACGACCGACGAGATCGACCCCGTGCCGGCCCCAGAACCGCGCTTCCTGGCTGGTTGTGCGAGCAGGAACTAGGTCGACAAACAGGAATCGACTATTGATTACCTGATGAGCCATCCCGTCCCACGCCGGCGGGCGACCAGCACGGGCTTGGAGGTGCTCGAAGCGTGCCGCGCCCAGATCGAAGATCCGCCATTGGTGCCCGGCGCGGAGCGCGAGATGGAAGTCCTCGTTGTACGAGTACGTATGGAAGTAGGGCGAGAAGCGGTAACCCTGGTCGAAGACGGCGCGTCGCCAGACCGCGCAACCGCTACCGACGACGTCGACCCGCCGCAGCTCTTCCCCGGGGTCCTCACAAATCCTCGAGAAGATGTGACCGCTGCCCCAGTCGAAGGTGCCAGCCAACTGCCCTCGCCTGGTGCCGAGCCACTTGTGGATGGCCCACCGGAACCGGCGGAGCTGGTCACGAGGCGGATTGAGGAGGCATCCGGCGATGCACCCGGTGTCGCCCTCGGAATCCTGCGCGAACGCCGCCAGGATTCGCTCGAAGAAGGCCGGCGCGAGCCTGACGTCGTCGTCGATCAGGGCCACGAATTCTCCGGATGCCATGTCGATACCGACATTGCGCTGAAGGGCGGCGCCCCCCGTGGCCCGCAGATAGGTCACCGGGAAGGGCAGGTCCTCAGCGTCCCTAACGGCGCCCTCGGTGCGCAGATCGCCGGGAGGCGAACCATCAACGAGGATCAGCTCGTCGGGGAGGGCCGTCTGCGCCGCCAGATTGGCCAGCATCCCGGCCACCTCAGCGGGCCGGTCGAAGGTGGGGGTCACCACCGATAGCCGTCTCATCGAAGCAGCGTCTCCAGCATATCGACGCACTCGGCGAGCGCCTCGGGGCGCTTGGGGCGCTGCAGCCGCCAGGCGGGCCGGCTAGCCAGGTGGAGCAACGTCGCCGCCCGGGCGGGGCCTAGCGGCCTCAACGCATGGGGCGCCATAAGGCTGACGCGCTCTGCGGGGGGCACCGGATCGAGGGCCACGACCGGTCCCGCGCGCAGTTCGACCCACCCCCGGAAGGGAACGGCCAGGGGCACCACGTCGACGTGCAGGCGACCCCGCTCCCCGTTGCGGACCCGGGTCGTCACCTGGGCCTGGCCCACCAGCGCCGCCGCATCCGGGCGGAGGTCGAGGGTCCGAGGACCGGCCAGGGCGGTGAGCCCGTCTAGGACCAGGAGGTCGTCGGCGAGGATGGCCGCCCCACGGCCCGCCAGGGCTGCCAATAGGGTCGTCTTCCCTTCTCCCTTGGCTCCAACGATCGCCCAAGCCCCTTCTCGCGAGATGAACCCTCCGGCATGGAACGCTGCCCGCCCAAGCCACAGGGCATAGGCAGCTGCCACCCCGACGAGACCGGGATGAACGACCACGTCGCCGCCCGGTGCGACGTCGCCGGCGAACGTGGCCCGGCCGGAGACTCGGTCCACCACGTAGTGGGTGCCGTAGAGGAAGGGCCGGCACAGCCGCTCGCTGGTCGAGGCGAAGGCCGGCGGTTGCCCGTTCACGACCGTCGTCTCGATGCTCACCGGGGGCCAGCTTGCCGATCCCTCACCGACCCGGAGGAGCTGGTCGGTCAGCGGCGGGACGAGGACGGGACCACCGAGACGGAGCCCATAGGCCGCCCACGGAAACACGAGGCTACGAACCCGGACCGAATAGCGCGGTGAAGGGCCCGGCCGCCTTCGTCAGCTCCACGTGGGTGCCCGACTCGACCAGCCGGCCCTCGTGCATCACGTAGATCCTGTCGGTGCTCAGAAGGCTCTCGGCCCGGTGGCTCACCAGGACGACGGCCCGGTGGGCCGCCATCTCCCGGATCTCGCCGTAGAGCTGCTGCTCCGCCCGGGCGTCGAGGGAGGCGGTCGGCTCGTCGAGGATCACCAGATCGGCGTCGCGGAACAGGGCCCGGGCCAGCGCCACCCGCTGCCACTGCCCGGCCGACAGCTCCGCTCCCGCCTCGAAGGCCCGGCTGAGCACGGTGTCGTAGCCGGCCGGCAGCGCCGCCACTATGCCGGCCGCCCCGGCCCGCTCAGCCGCCTGGTGGATCCCGTTATGGTCGTCGACCCGCTCGACCCGCCCCGTGCCGATGTTGAGGGAGCTTGAGAGCTGGTAGCGGGCGTAGTCCTGAAACAGCACGGCGGTGCGATCCCGCAGCAGGGGGGTGTCGCCCGGGCTCACCGCCGCGCCGTTCCACTCGACCGCCCCGGTCGACGGGGAGTAGAGCCCGCACAGCAGCTTCACCAGCGTGGTCTTGCCGGAGCCGTTCTCGCCGACGAGGCCGATGACCTCGCCGCGACAGATCTCCAGGGAGACATCACGCACAACCGGCTTCTCGCAGCCGGGGTACGTGAACGTCACGCCGTCCAACCTGAGCCGGTCGAGGACCGGGAGGCTGCCCTCGGGTTCAGGCCCCGGCGGCCACTCGGCGTCGAGCGCCCGGATGTCGTCGAGGAACACCGCCGCCTCCATCAGCCCGCCGACCCCGGTGGCCAGCCCGTTGACCCGTTGGGACAGCAGGATGAGCCCGAGGAGGGCGGCGCCCGCGGCCGCCAGGTCGAGGCGGCCCAACTGGACCAGCCAGCGCACGGCGACGGCGGCCCCGATCAGGCCGAGAACAGCCATCCCCGCCGAAAGGCACGCTCTCCACATCCGGCGGGCCACCAGCTCGGTGATGGCCCCGATGCGCCGGCGATAGAGCTCCTCATAGGCGCTGCGCACGTAGCCCACCAGCCCGTAGGCCCGCACCTCCTTGCTGTACTGGACGCTGCTCAGCACGTCCTCCAGGTGGAGCCGGCGGCGGTCGTCGGCGGTGATGCGCAGAGCCAGCGCGTAGGTGTCGCCGGTGTTGCGGCGGGCGACGAGCAGGACGACGGGGAGCGAGACCAGGCCGACCGCCACGAGCAGGGGCTCGATCAGCAGGAGGGCGATGGCTACGCCTCCCGTGATCGCCGCGCCCGCCATTGCTGACACCAGCCCGACGGCGAACTGCATGGGGCGCACCAGGGCGCTGGCCCGAGCCCGCTCGAGGCGGTCGTAGAAGGCGGGGGAGTCGTAGGCGGCCTGGCTCACGCGACCGGCCACGTCGAGCACCATGCCGGTGGCCCGCCGAGCCGTCTTCTCGGCTACCAGCCGCTGGCGCTCGGACTGTACGGCCAGGCCCACGAGCACGAGGCTGTGGAGCACTAGGACGGCCACGATCCACGGCAGCGCGTCGCCTAGCCCCACCCCCCGCCGCTCGGCTTCCAGCAGCTCGGTCAGCGCCCTGCGGGCCACGAGGATCTCGGCCAGCACGGCCATGCCGGCCACCACCTGCGCTACGGCCAGGACCACGAACTCACGGGGCGCCGCCCGCCACACCATGCGGACTCCGGCCACGATCGACCTGATCATGCCCAGCCGGCCCGGGCGGGCCGTCGACGTCATCGACCTGTCAGGCGGCATCGACCTGTCAGGCGGCATCGACGCCGTGCCCGTCGGCGATCTCGTCAATGGCGCCCACCAGCCGATCGATCGCCGACCAGCTTCGGGGGGCGGTCACACGCCACATCGGGACCGTCGCCAGTTCGAGGAGACCCAGGGCGGATGGCATCACGTAGCGCTGCGCCAGGTGGGTGGCCAGCACGTCGAACCTCTCGGACGGCGGGATGGGCGCCGTCTTCACATGCGGGTGGCCCTCGTGCAGCTCGACCAGCAGCAGCCCGCTCAGCGGAGTGGCCACCGGGGCGGGACGAAGCCTGAGGCGGGCGCGGAGCTCCCCCCCGATGCCGACCCTCGCAGCGTCGGGGGCCAGCCGCTCCGCCGCGTCGAGGCGGAGCGAAAGCACGCGGGGCCCGGCCAGCACGAGGCCAGCATCGACGATCAGCAGGTCGTCGGCCAGAACAGTACGACCACGATGGTGCAGGGCGGCGAGGGTTGTGCTCTTACCGGCTTTGACGCCGCCCAGGACACCCCACGCCCCGGTCGTGCCCAGGAACGCCCCGCCGTGCAGGGCCGATCGTCCCAGCCAGCACGCCACCACCATGCCGACTCCAGCCAGGCACGGGTGCGCGAGCACGTAGTCGTCGGGGCACTGCGGAGCGACGACGGTGGCCGTCATGGTCCGCCGGTCGAACACCAGGTGCCGACCGGCCGGGGAGGCGAGGACGGCGTGGGAGGTCGTGACCGCCGTAGGAGGCTCAGCGCCTGAGCCCTGCCGGTGGTGAAGGGTCACCGTGGGCCAGCCCGGTGGCACCCGCTCGGTGTCGGGAACCAAAGCCGCCAGGCCGGGAGACACGACCGGTCCGGCGATCACCAGCCCGTACGCCGCCTTCACGGAGTGGCCGGCCCGTCCCTTCGGTGACGCCACCACCACGCTGCCGCCCCAGGGACCTCCACCGACAGGCGTGCCCACCACACCAGCCTGGCCAGGACGCGCCCGCCGGGCCACGGTGCGACCCGGCGCGCCCAGGCCCGCCGCCTGAGCTCCACGTCGGTGGGCATCAGAACAGGCCGCAGGAGGCGGCGGCGCTCCTCCCGGTCGCTGGCCGCCACGATCCGAGCCAGCTCGACGGACGCCGACGGAGCTGAGGCGGCACGGAGGCGGACGGCGGCGCTCAGTTGCCCTGGCAGGCCCAGGCGGGCAGCCATGGCATCACCGCCCGGCACCATACGGAGGCCGGCAGCCATCGTCTCGGCCGCGCCCAAGCGAGCAGCCACTTCGGCTGCCTCCTGCCACACGTCCTCGCCCATCCGGCTGACCGCCCGGATGAGATCGGCGATGGGCTTGGGTTCGGCATGCCCGTGCTGGGCGGCGTGGAGGGCGACGACGGCCACCAGCGCCGGCGGGTCGAGCATCGCCACCGCCTCTCCACCGCACGTCTGCGTCGTGGTCCGTCCCGAGAGCACCACCCAGCACTCCTCGGGGCTGCACGACGCGGTCACGAGGGACCGATGCAGGTCGACTACGACGCCGTCGGCGCGTCGGAAGGGCCTGGAGTGCTTCTCTTCGTTCGGCGGTCTAAACACGTCATCGAAACCCAAACGCTTGAGGCAACTGATCGACTTCGTCCAGTCATAAGGCGATACGAGGAGGTCGACATCGCCATAAGGACGGAACCCACCGGGGTACAGCAACCGCTGGGTGCTCACGCCCTTGAGAAGCACGCTGGGTATGCTTTCGGATCGTAAGGTGGCCGTTACCCTCCCCGCAGCGCGGTCCAGCAAGAGAACCCGGACCGCTAGCCTGATCGTTACTTCGCCTTCCTCGTCGGCTAGCTTGACTTGACTAAAGGCCGGCGCTTAAGACAACGAGGTCGACCCCAGGCGGACCATCCGCTGCTCCAAGGGTTAAGTCACTTAGGGTGCCCAACTCCCGGATGGCTGGCCTCTCGTACGGCGCCCGACACTTCGCCTTCGTCCCGTCCTTCACGTTGCCTCCGTGCTGTACGAAAGGCCCGGCCGCTGCGACCGTTGCCGCCCAAACTCGCTGAGGGATCGTAGCAGTAAGAGGAGGGCCCACGCCACGGATCGCTCGCATGAGCGGGATCGAGCAAGCCAGGACTTGTCCAAGATCGCGGCGGCCTCTGAGGGAAAGCCGGTCGGGCTCGACCTTGGCGGGCGCGGCTCTCCCCGCAGGAACGCCCCCTTGTCGGGCCGGTAGAGGTTCCGGTGGGGCACGTCGTCCCGCAGGCCGCGGCGCAACAGCGTCTTGGGACCGTCGGCCAGGACCTCCTGTGGGTGGCAGGCAGCAGCCAGTTCGAGCATGTCCCGGGTCACGAAGGGAAGCACCCGGCGCACACCGTAGGACGAGCTGATCTCCCAGTTCATCTCCAACCAGCTCACGCCACAGGGGAACCGCTCCATCAGGTTGCGGCGCGCTCGATGAGCCCCGGTGGGATAGCGGCGTTGGCCACGCCGCCACTGCTCGTACTCGGCCTGGAGCTCAGAGTTGACCGGTTCGGGCAGACGGTCCGGTAGGTCCGTCAGCCTCCATCCGAGCACGCCAGCGGCCCGGTCCCTGCACCAGCGGAGCAGCGAGGCCCGGCCATGCAGGTCGCGACCCGTCCTCGCCAGGGCCTGCCAGGGTGGCGCCGAGACGTTCCAGTCGTGCAGCACCGGCGCCCCGAACAGGTCGTCGCAGAATTCCCCACCTACATAGGTCAGCACCCCCGTCTCGTTTACCACGCGGTCGAGCACGCACAAGACGGGATGGAACTTGGGGAAGAACGACGGCGATGCGTCCCGCTGCAAGCCGTCGATGGCCCCCGGGTATGCCCCGAACTCGTAGCGCCGGGCGACGTTGAGGTGATCGAGCAGTGGGGTGATGTAGCTGTGCTCATGTTCCAGCTTGGGCCCGGGACGAGGGACCAGGCTGACCGCCACGTTGATCGGGCGCCCCGCCGGCCCGGCGGCGAGGGCCCCGATCGCCGATGAGTCCACTCCCCCGCTGGCGCTCAAGAGGTTGCGACCCCCGCGATCGAGCTCCAAGGCGAGATTGCCCACCAGTAGCTCCCGCAGCCGGGCGGCGTGGTCGGTGACGATCCGGGCGGAGCTGCTGACCGGCCGCTCGGGTCTCGGGTCCCAGTAGCGCTCCGGACGAACGGGAGCCGCCGGGGCCACCACGGCCCGGTGGCCGGAGGGCACGATCGTCGCCCCCGCCACGAACGTCCGGTTGTCGGGGGTGAAGCCCCTGCAACTCATCCACGTGGCATGCGAGAGAGGGTCGATCCTGATCTCACCGGGTAGGTGGGCGACCAGGTCCCGTTGCAGGGTGGCGATGGCTACCTCCGCGCCATCGGCCCACACGTACAGGGGCACACGCCCCGCGCACGACCGCACCACGACAGCCGACCCGTCGTCCCGGAAGTGGACGAGGCCGAAGTCGCCGGGCAGGGTGGCAAGCCGGCCGGGGCCGGCGGCCAAGACGTCGAGGAGGCCGGCGGTGTCGTCCTCGGGCCGGGCCCTGCTGATGAGGCGGTCGCGGCCTTCCACGAACACGAGCCCGGCCCGCCTCGCCGCCTCCACCGTGGGCGGTGACTCGGGCAGGGGTGCCTCGGCCACCACCCACTGGGGGTGGGGGCGCCACACCTCGGCGAACGACCGGGCGGCAATGAGGTCGGCCTCGACCTCGCCCCGTAGCCTTCGGTCGGGCGAGGAGAAGGCGAAGAGGTTGGCGAGGGGGGGAAGCGTCACCGAGGAGGCGTGTCCGTGCCGGGCAGCCGGGCCAGCTCTTCGAACGGGCCGACGGGCGGTGCGGAGGAAGTTCGCCGCGCCAGCCAGGCGTGGGCCTTGAAGCCGTCGGACGGGCGGCTGACGCCGATCACTACATCACACAAACGTCCGTGAGCCACCTCCCATGCCTGCAAGATGCGGGAACGTTCCAGGCAGGTGGCCCGGCCGAGACGCAGCATTACTCGGACGCCCCACTGCGCGTCGTCGTCGAGATCCGGCGGTGGTGGCGGCAACGCGCACAGCGCGCTGCTCGGGCGACGCAGGCCCCGCAGGGCGCCGGCCGCCCACCAGGCCGACCGCAGGCGAGGGCGGTCAACCATGCGGATCGGCATCAGGCTCGACACTTTCCACCAGACCCAGCGCGACCAGCTCGCCCAGAAATGCGACCACGTCAGTGCGCGCTGCCGACTCCTCAACCTCGTATGCCGTCACGAGGCGCTCGACCAGCTCGTCGCCAGTCGCCCCTGCGGCCAGGCCGCGCCACAGCGCGGCACCCGTGTCGTTGAAGCTGAGGTAGAGCTCCGTGCGCAGGTCGAGAACCACAACCTCGCCCTCGATGGCCCGCCATTCGCAATGATCGCTAACGCGCATGGTCTCCATGGGATCGCAGCCGAAGCTCGCGCTCACCCTAGGCGGGGAGCCCGGACGTCGCGGAAGCAGACGTCGCAGAGGACGGCGGTGAGGTGGCCGACGGTCGTCGTGGTGTCGATCTCGCGGACCAGCTCGGGGTGCAGGGGCGGGGCGGGGACGTGGGAGATGAGGGGGTGATGGCGGCACGAGCCGTCTTCGCCCTCCGCGAACAGAACCTCGTGGAGCTTCTCGCCGGGGCGCAGGCCGGTGAACTGGACGGGGATGGGGCGGGGGGAGCGGGCGGCCAGGACGTTGGCCACCTCGGCGATGCGCACGGGCTTGCCCATGTCGAGCACCATGACCTCGCCGTCGGAGCCGATGGCCCCGGCCTGGATGACGAGTTGCACAGCCTCCTCGACGGTCATGAAGTAGCGGGTGACGTCGGGGTGGGTGACGGTAATGGGCCCTCCTCGGTCGATCTGGGCCTGGAAGGTGGTGAGCACCGACCCCCGGCTGCCGAGCACGTTGCCGAACCGTACACTGAGGCACACAGTCGGGCTCTGGGCTGACATATGAGAAGTAAGCCGCTCGGTGATGCGCTTACTGAAACCAAGCACGCTCTCGGGGTCGGCGGCCTTGTCGGTCGAGATATTGACGAACCGGCCCACGCCGGCTTCCACGGCTGCCTCCAGCAGGTTGAGGGTGGCCCACACGTTGGTCTTCACGGCCTCGGCCGGGTGGCGCTCGAGCATGGCCAGGTGCTTGAGGGCGGCCGCGTGGAAGATCACATCGGGCTTGCGCCTGACGACCAGCCGCCTGACTTCGGCGTGGTCGCGCAGGTCGGCCAGCACGAGCTCGGGGGAATCGAGAAGGGCCCGGCCCGTCATCGACAGTTGAAGGGCGTGCAGGGCCGACTCGTCACGGTCGACCATGACCAGCTCGGCGGGGGCGAACTTGTCGATCTGGCGGCACAGTTCAGAACCGATCGAACCGCCGGCCCCGGTCACCAGCACCCGCTTGCCGGTCAGGTAGCCGGCGATGGCCGCGATGTCGGTGTGGACCTCGTGGCGGCCGAGCAAGTCGGCAGGGGTGATGTCGCGGATGTCGGCCGGCCCCGCCTCCTGGTCCACCAGCTCGTCGACCGAAGGCAGGACCTTCACGGCCAGGCCTGCAGCCAGGGCCAGCTCGCTGATCTCGGTCACCAGGTGCGAACCGGCGCTGGGAATGGCGATGAGCAGCACCGATGCGTCGAGGATCTTGGCCGCCTGGGCGATCTGGTGGCGGTCACCGACCACCGGCACCCGCATGATCCGCAGGTTCTTCTTGGCCGGGTCGTCGTCGAGAAGGGCCACGGGCAGGAAGCGGCCGTCGGGCTTGCACAGGAGCGACCGGATGATCTGCGAGCCCGCTTCGCCCGCCCCGAAGACGAGCAGGCGCTGGCATTCGTCGGCGCACGGCCGACGCCGGTGCTCGTGGACCGACCGGCGCAGGTAGCGGCCGGCGGCCATCAGCACCAAGGCAATGATGCCGGCCGCCGGCGGGACACTTCTCGGTAGAGGCTGAGGACCTATAGCGATGTTGGCGATATAGGCGACGCCTGAAGTGACGGCGACGACCTTGGCCAGGGCCAAGACTTCTTCGAAACCACCGAAACGCCACCGGCCGCGGTAGAGCCCGAACAACAATCCGGCCACGATCTGGGCTCCGAACAGCACCGGGAGCAGGCGCACCAGAGAGCGGAAGTCGACGAGGTTGAGCCTGAAGTCGAAGCGCAGGGTGGCTGCCACCACGAGGGCGAGGGCCCAGCACACGGCGTCGTGAGCCACCTGCGCCGTCTGGCGCATCCGCCGGTTGTGACCAGAACGCAACATGGACCCGCCCCCACCGATCGTCCACCGAGTGCCGGAGGCAGTGTAACAGCGAGTTGGAGGCTCCGGAATAGGCTGCCCGTGAATGGTCCGCGTGGTAGGAATCCCGGTACACCGCCGACCTGTGTGTTCGACCGTCCAATGTGGAAATCTGCACCGACGGTCGCTTGCCCGCTACGGTCGCGAGCCATGAGAGCCCTGGTCACCGGCGGAGCCGGCTTCATCGGATCGTCCCTTGCCACGTCCCTCGTCGAGGCCGGCCACGAGGTGAGGGTGCTCGACGACCTGTCGACGGGCTACCGGGAGAACATCCCCGAAGGGGCCGAGTTGGTCGAGGGGGACGTGGCCGACGCCGAGGTGGTGGGCAAGGCCATGGAGGGCGTGGACCACGTGTTCCACCTGGCTGCCCACCGGGCCGTGCTGCGGTCGGTCAACGACCCGGTGTCGACCGACCGGGCCAACACCCACGGCACCCTGCTGGTGCTCAAGGCGGCCCTCGACGCCGGTGCCCGGCGGGTGGTCTACTCGTCCTCCAGCAGCGTCTACGGGGGCGCCACCGTGCTGCCCACGCCCGAGTCGACACCCCTGGCCCCCCGCTCGCCCTACGCCGTGACCAAGCTGGCGGGCGAGCACTACTGCCGGGTGTTCGCCGAGCTCTACGGGCTGGAGACGGCCTCGCTGCGCTACTTCAACGTCTACGGCCCCCGCCAGCGGCCCGACTCGGCTTACGCGGCCGTGGTCCCCCTGTTCATCGAGGCGGTGCGCACCGGGGAGGCGCCCATCGTGCACGGCGACGGGCTCCAGTCACGGTCGTTCACCTACATCGACGACGTGGTGGCCGCCAACCTGGCTGCCTCGGCCGCGCCGGCGGCCGCCTGCTCGGGCCAGGCCTACAACATCGCCGGGGCGGCCACCCACAGCGTGCTCGACATCCTCCACACCGTGGCCCGGGTGCTGGGGGCCGACGTCACCCCCGTGCACACCGAGCCCCGGGCGGGCGACGTGCGCCACACCTGGGGCGACCCCACGGCCGCGGCCCAGGCCCTGGGCTACCGGGCCACCATCGAGATGGACGACGGCATGGCCCGCACGGTGGCCTGGTTCGCATCCCGGGCCGGCTGACACCGCCGACACCGCTGGGCTGACCATGGTCGTTGACCATGGTTAACCTTGAGCCAAGCTCGCAGGCTGACACCCTCGATCGCCGTGGAAGCGGTGTCCCTTGCCGGGTTCCACGGGACCCCGCCGACCGCATGATCTATGCCACAGCGGCGTTTGGGGGCCATGCCCTCGTCACCAAGGACAGGCATCCTGCGGGAGTACGCCAGCCAGCAGCGTGTCATCGCGGCGATCTGGTTAGCCCGCCTACTCGTCCCTGACCGCTGGCGCCCGTGGCGCTGGCACACGTCGGAGAGGCCCCCCAGGACCGAGGTTGGGGCTCAGCGGCGGCGGGGGGCCTTGGCTTTGGCCGGGCGGCGGGCGGCCCCGTTGGCCGGCGGCTGGCGGGCACCGTTGGCCGAGCTGTTGCGGGCCGGCGCCGCGCCGTTGCGGCCGGCTCCGTCGCCGGCCAGGTAATCGTCGTCGGTGGCGTAGTAGTAGCGGTAGTAACCGTCGCGCTTGGTGTTGTCGGCCTTGTTGAGCACCACCCCGGCGAAGGGGGCATCGACCTGTTCGAGCAGCTCGACGGCGTTACGCACGTGCTTCTTGGTGCTCTTGCCGGCCGCCACCACCAGGAGCGTGCGGTCGCAGTGGGGGGCGATCACGGCCGCGTCGGTCACGGGCAGCAGCGGTGGGGTGTCGATGAGCAGCACCGTGCCGTCGGCCTTGAGCAGGCGCAACACGTCCGCGAACCGGCTGGACGCCAGCAGCTCGGACGGGTTGGGGGGGATGGGCCCCGACGCCAGCAGGTAGAGCCGGCTCACGTCGGGCACCTTCTGGAGGGCCACCGACAGCGGGGCCTCACCGATCATCACCGACGTGAACCCGATCTCGTTGGACAGCCCGAAGAAGGTGTGGACCCGGGGGCGGCGCAGGTCGCAGTCCAAGATCACCACCCGCCGGCCGGACTCGGCCAGGACCACGGCCAGGTTGGCCAGGGTCGTGGTCTTGCCTTCGCCGGGCGAGGGGCTGGTGATCGACAGCACGGCCAGCTTCTCCTCGAGCCCGGCGAAGTGCACAGAGGTCCGCAGGGCGCGGTACGCCTCGGCCGTGGGTGATTTGGGGTCGGTTATCGACACCAGCTCGGAACGGGACGCGTCCTTCCACGCCTGGGCCGTGGGGATGACCCCCAGGACGGCTTTCTGGTGGCCCACGGCCCGCTGGAGGTCTTCGCGGGACTGGACCGAGTCGTCGAAGTACTCGAACAGAAAGGCCAGGCAGAGACCCAGGACCAGGCCCATGCCGAAGGCCTTGACCCCGTCCTCCACGGGCTTGGGGCGGATGGGCTCGGTGGGCTCGGTGGGCGAGGCCAGCACCTGGACGCCCTCGCCCGCCCTCTGGCTGCGGGCCAGCAGCTCTTGGAGGTTGCCCTCCAGCAGGAGCTGCTGGCGCTGGAAGGTGTCCCGCCGGGGGCGCAGCTCGGCCTCCACGGCGGCCGTCTCGCGGGCCAGGGCGAGCTGGCGGGCCCCGGCCTCGGCGGCCGTCTCGCCGAACACGGGCGCGTAGCGGGCCTGCACGTCGGCCAGGCGCTCGTCGAGCTGGTCCGACAGCTCCCGCACCTGGCGGTCGAGGTCGGCGATGCGGGCGTCGGTCTCCTCGGCGGCCCGCAGCAGGCGGTCGACCTCTTGCTCCTGGCGGTACTCGGTGTAGGCCTTGACGTAGGCATTGACCGTCTCGACAGCCCGGGAGGGCACGGCATCCTCGGCAGACACCCGCACGATCTTGGTGCCGATGATGCTGACCGACACCGAACCGACCCCGGGCACCTCCTCGTTGGCCCGCGCCCTGACGGCCTCGCTCTGGACCAGCCTCGACTCGGTATCGAGGTCGGGCTGCACGTCGGCCCCGGCGGACGAGACCGAGTTGATCAGGACCTCGGCCGAGGCGCGGTAGATCTTCTGCTCGCGCACAGACAGGAAGAGCCCCGTGACGAAGACGACGACGATGGCCCCGATGACGGTCAGCTTCCGTCGCCGGATGATCTCGAAGTAGTCGCGGAACTCCAACTGGAACAGACGGGAAGTCTCGTCTGCCACGCCGCGAGACTAGACGACCGCGTCGCCGGCCTTGCACCAGTACCGTCGACCGCCATGGCCCCCGCCACCCAGACCCGGCCAAGCGGGAAGACCCCGCCTGCGGGTGGGCTCACCGGCGCCCCTCTGCGGCACCTGCTCCGGCCCCCAGACCAGGCCGTTGGCCGGATCTTCTACCACAACCTGTGGTTCCGGGGACATTCCAACCCCCGCTACAGCGCCCTCCTGCCCCGGTTCGAGCGCCTCGACCCCTACGTGGTGACCTGCTCGGACAACCGCTGGGCGCGGGCCGTGCAGTACCGCGCCCACCGGGCCAGCCGCGAGGCCCGCCACCGGGCCGTGTTCGCCCTGGCCGCCCGCCACTACGTGTTCACCTTCAGCACCGACCACGAACAGGTGCGCCACGTGCGCGGCCCGGTGGTGGTCGATGTCGACGACCCCCTGTTCACCGAGGCCGAGGCCGAGTCGCTGCGCCGCCCCAACGTGCGGGCCTTCGTGGTCACCGCCGAATGGGCGGCCGAGCGCTACCGCCAGATGGGGGTGAGGGCGCCCCACCACGTCGTGCCCCAGGGGGTGGCGGCCGCCTCGGTCACCGCTGATGCCCGGGCCCGGGTGGCCGCCCTCAAGCGGCCCGGCGAGGTGGTGGTCGGCTACCAGTCGGCCTGGCTGCTGGCCGCCGGCGACCACGACGGCGCCAACCCCCTCTACAACGTCGACCACCTCCTCGACCTGTGGGACCGGGTGCGCGAACGGGCCCCCCAGGCCCGGCTGTGGCTGGTGGGCCAGGCCAGCGAGCGGGTGCGCCGCCGCGGCGCGGGACGCGACGACGTCGTGCTCTTCGGACGCCTCCCCCAGGGCGAGGCCCTGGCCCACGTGGCCAACTTCGACATCGGGCTCTACCCCCGCACGGCCGACCACGGCGTCCCCCAGGCCGTCAAGGTGACCGAGATGGTCGGCTTGGGCGTGCCCGTAGTCGCCTACGACTACCAGGTCACCTCCCTGGTGCGGGAGTCGGGGGCGGGCGTGCTGGTGGGCGGGCCCGATGAGTTCGTCGGCGCCCTGGCCCACCTGGTGGGCGACGCCGGGGCCCGGGCGGACTACGCGGCGGCCGCCGCCGCCTTCGCGCCCTCGCTGGAGTGGGACACGCTGGCGGCCCGCTACCAGCGCGACGTGCTCGACGCCTACCTGGCCTGAGCCCTGGCCTGAGGTGGGGCCTGAGCCCTGGCCGCCGGCCCGCCGCCCGCCGCCCAACCGGTGTACGAAACGCGTCGTTGCTGGCGCGTTTCACACACCGGTTCGGGACGGGCCCACCTCTCGGTAGACCTCGGCGGTGGCGTCGACCATGGCCTCGAGGCTGAAGCGGGTGGCGGCCCGGGCCGTTGCCGCTTCCCCCATGGCGGCCCGCCGGGGGCCGTCGGCCACCAGCGAGGCCAGGGCCCGGGCCAGGGCCGGGGGTTCGTTCGGGGGCACGATCAGGCCGCACTCGCCGTCGACCACCAGGTCGGCGATGGCCCCGAAAGGGGTGCCCACCACCGGGCGGGCGGCGGCCATGGCCTCCAGGGCGGCCAGGCCGAAGCCCTCCCCGAACTCGGGGGCGGTGGGGAAGGCGATCACGTCGCAGGCCAGCATGAACGTGCGGACGTCGTCGACGAAGCCCAGGAAGCGGGCACCGTCGCCCAAGCGATCCCGGGCCTGGGCCACCAGGGCGGCCTCCAGGGGGCCGGTCCCGGCCACCATGAGCCGGGCGTGGGGGTGCTCGGCCCGTACCAGGGCCATGGCGTCGACGAGCACGTCGTGGCCCTTGTGGGCGATCAGGCGGGAGGCGACCCCCACCACCACCTCGTCGGGCCCGACCCCGTAGGAGCGGCGGGCGGCCTCCACCTCCCCCTCCTGGGGGGCCCATCGGGCCTGGTCGATGCCGTAGGGGATGACGGTGAGCCGGCCAGGGAGGGCCAGGCCGAGCTCGTCGAGGAAGCTGGCCACGGCCGTCGATATGGCGATGCGATGGGCCGCGTTGCGGGCCACGGCCCGGCCCACGGCCCGCAGCGGGGGGCGGCGCAGGAACGCCGGGCAGCCGTGCACCGACGACACCAGCGGCACCCCGGTGACCCGGGCCACAGCCGTGCCGTAGACGTCGCCATGGACCAGGTGGCTATGCAGCAGGTCGGGCCGGTGCCGGCGCACCTGCGCGACCAGGCGGGCGGCCGCCACCGGGTTGGCGTCGGGGCCGGCGGCCACCGAGGTGACCTCCGCCCCTGCGGCCCGCAACTGGCGCACGTAGGACGGCCCGTCGTCGTTCACCATGACCCAGGCAGCCACGTCGAACCCCCGCCGGGCCAGAGCGGGCAGCAGCGTGAGCAGATGGCGCTCGGCCCCGTTGACCCCACTGGCCTTCTGCACATGGAGGACTCGCACGCCGTCGGGGATCCTATTTCCCGCCCGCCCCCGGGCCCGGGCCCACAGCCGCCCGGCCCGGCCTGGCCGGGCCCGGCCCGGCGCCAGGGCCCACCCGCCAGGCCTTCCCCGGCCAAAGCGGCTTGGTCGGGTGAAAGCAGAGCGGATCCGAGGAGGCCCGACACCGGGGCAGGGCCGGTAGGCAGCCCGACGCGGGCCCCGGCCCCTTGCAGCTACCCCCAACTTGACCGCCCGGCGTGGCTCGGCCATTATCGAACACGTGTTCGCCAGGTCCTTCGGGACGCACCCGCCGTCTCGGCTCGATCATCTCGGTCGCTCAGAAGAGGCCGTCAAGATTGGTTGACCGGCCATGCCAACGCGCATCGATCTCGGTGTCCAGGGGGGGTGGGGGTGGAAAGGCTCTGGATTACTAGTGGACTGAGGCACGTGCAAATGTGGATACCCGCTGGGCTAGCTCGGATTAGGGCGAAACCACTCCAAACCGTTGATCTCGGCGCTCTACCCAGACTAGGAATGGGGTTGACAGGATGGCAGTTACGACGCAAGGGGCAACCGAGATGAGCGATACCAACAGTGCAGATTCTCGTAATGCCGAATCGTCGGATACTAATGAAGAGCCAAGTGGACCGACTCCGAAGGCCACCCCGGAGCGCCGCAGGTTCGCAGTCCCGCGCGAGTTTACGAACTACGATCGGAATGCGCTTACCTGGCGGACTGGGACGGCCCTGGAGATTTTCGAGCGTTCTGCGAAGGTACGTCCCGAAACCGAGCCAGATTAGAGCTCACCCGGACCTCGCTTGTCCCGGATCATTGTGACGTACTGCTCTTCGACTGCGGCAACTTGGTTCCGGAACTCGTCGATCATCAGTCCCTCATGATCCTCGACAGCCCTCTGCTGGTCCCCAGCAAGGTCGGCCCTACCCATTCGCAAGGTATGGCGGACACTGCCGGTTGCCACGGTCCACTCACTGATCTCTCCGGTCAGGACCTTCTCGACCGTCGGCTGTACGTCATCGAGCTTCTTGGCCGCCCACGAGAATAGGTCGGCGTGCCTGAGCGGAGATACGCCCATAAACGGGGCAAATACCACTCGGCCTTCCATCGCCGTCTCCTGATGTGCCAAGGCGATCGAGTCTGGGAACATCTCGGGGACTCTGCTCTTGGGATAGGGCTCTATGTAGACCACCTCACGAATGCCAGCTGCAACGATGAGCGAGGCGCAGATATGGCATGGGAACGTAGTGCAGTAGAGCGTCGCGTTCCGGATGGAGACGCCACGGAGGGCCGCGTGGCAGATCGCAGCCATCTCTGCGTGCGCAGCGCGACCATACTCGACAATGTCGAAGAGCAGTGCCCCTCGGATGGACCTAGTCGACAGCGCAGAATCCACTGCCAGGTCGAGATCCACCTTCAGGATTAGGTCGCGAACACTCTCGTCCACTGCGCTGTCGCCACTGGAAGTGGTGCCCTCCTCGTGCTCAGCGCTGGCCGTGCCGCTTGCGGGCGAGGCGCCTCGTATGGCTTCAATCAGCCACGAAGGGTCCGCGAGCAAGCGGCAGACGATGTCGGTGAAGATCTCGCGACGGGTGCGGTCACTGGTGTCATGTCCTAGCTCGATGTCCCGCTTTGGGGGTTTGGGACCGTCGACCCAGTACTGCCCGCCGCCTGCCTTCGGGACCTCATTGGTGCCTGTGACCAACAGATTGCCGTCGTCATCGCAGATCGCCGCTCCCACCTGGCGCGACAGAGACGAGGAACGGAGCCTCGCGCTGTAGGCATGAGCCATGCCCATCTCGGACTTCGTCGGCGTGTGCTTGGGGCTGCTGAGCACCAACGAGAGCAGCCGCTCGATGTCGCCTTCGATTTGGCTGGCAGGGGCATCTGCGTCCACGAAGAAGTCCCCCAGGTCGAAGGTCTTGTCGATGCTCAAGATCTTGTGTTCAGCCACGTCGATCACCCGGCTCAACAGCTCTGATTCGTCGTAGCCCCGGCCCCGATCACGGGCCATCAACGCCTCGACCAGTTCGTCTACGTCACGGTTCATCTCGACGGCCGCGGCCGTGAGGGAGTCGCGGAGACGGCTACGTCGCGTAGCGGTGTGCGAGTAGGCCGAGATTACGAAGAGCCGTGGCCCATACACGTCGCGAAGCGAACGCACCTCGGCTGGGTGCATCAACGAGCTGAGGATGAAAGCAACCCCTCGGTCCCCTCTCTCCTCGGCGACCGCCCTTAGGTGCTGGCGCTTCGCCTTGATCTCCTCCAAGGCAAGCACTCCCACTGCCTCGGGCCTGCCCGTACAGGAACGCAGCAGGTCTCCGGCCGTCATCAAGGCGTCGTAGCGCCGATATTGGTTGGTGGACCGGTCGACCAGACCCTGGACCAGCCGTTGCTTCGCGATCTCCTCGCTCAGCTTGATCCTCTTCGGGACGAACTGGGCTTCGAGTAGCTTGCGCGAGAGGCCGTTCTCTATCGGGGCGAGGTCAGTACCGATGGCCCGTACTATGCCGAAGTACAGGTCGGGCTGCGGTTCGGGGCGGGGATCAGGCACTTGAGGGCACAGGTCCTTCCGTACAAGGGTTCAAAGGCCGGATCTGTACGCGCAACCTTACCCGACACCCGCTCCGGCGGGCTCCCTCCCAGCGGTGCGAGGCCATCGTTAGCTTTGGAAGCAGATGGGGCTCGTCGGCTCGTCGGCCCGAGGACATACCACTCGTGTTAGAGACCGCAAGCACGCCCGCACAACACCGAACCTGCTGGTCACATCTCCCCCGGCCCGGCTCCGGCTCCGCCTGGGCCGCGCCGTGGGCCTCAGGCGCCGGCCGGCCCCGGGGCGAGCCCGCCCGGGACGTCGGGGGGCCGCATACGGGTCGCGGGCACGAGGGCGAAGCCCAGGCCCCCGGCGCACAGCAGCAGGCCTCCGCCCAGCAGGTAGACGCCCCGCACCCCCAGGCCCTCGACCAGCACCGCACCGAGGCCGACGCTGGCCAGCCGTCCCACCTGCCACACCACGTCGAAGAAGGCGAAGGCCCGGCCCCGGGCCTCGTCGGGCACGGCCTGCTGCAGGAGCGTGTTGAACGTGACCCCCCCGGTGTTGGTCATCAGCCCGTAGACGGCCAGTGCCCCCAGGGCCAGACCGAAGCTGGCCGACAGGGCCAGCACGACGTCGACCGCACCCCGCACGACGAACGGCCCGAACAGCAGCACAGGGCGGCGCACGTCGGTGAACAGGCGCTGGAGAACGAGCGGGCCGACGCCCTGGCCCACGGCGATGGCCGTCAGGAGCATCCCGTAGCGCTCGGGGCCGGCCCCCAGGTGGCGCTCGGCCAACACGACCAGCAGGGCGCTGGTGGCGCCGGCCGAGAGCGCGGCCAGGGCCTGCACCTCGGCCAGGGAGCGCAGCAGGGGGCTGGAGCGGATCAGCGCCAGGCCCTCGGCCACGTCCTGGCGGTAGCTGCGGGCCGCCACCCGCTGCGGCGGCCGTGGGGCCCGGAGACGGGCGAGCAGGGCGGCCGACAGGAAGAACGTGACGGCGTTGAACGCGAAGGCCGGCCCTGGGCCGGCGATGGCGACCATCGCCCCGGCTACGGGAGCCAGGACGATCTGGGACAGGACGGCCGAGGAGGTCAGCACGGCGTTGGCCCCGACCAGGTCCTCCTCCCGCTCGACCAGGGCGGGGACAAGGCTGACGGCCGCCGGGCTGAAGAACGTCGAGAGGGCGGCCAGCCCGAAGGCGATGACGTAGACGGCCCACAGCCGGTCGTGGACCGCCACCAGGGCCAGGGCGAGCAGGCCCCGGCCGACGTCGGACGCCACCATGACCCGCGCCCGGGGCAGTCGGTCCACCACCGCCCCGGCGACGAAGCCGAACAGGATGAGGGGCACGATCTGGACGATCGTGACCACGCCCACATCGAGGCCCGAGCCCGTGAGGCGGAACACGAGCACCACCAGGGCCACCGACCGGAAGATGTCGCCCCAGCGGCTCAGGGTGCGGGCCAGCAGCAGGCGCCGGAACGGGCGCGAGGCGAGAGCCCGGCGTAGCGGCGAGCTCAACTACTGCGGGACCGGCGACAGGCGGGTGCTGCTCAGCCGGCGGCTGGCAGTGTCATCGCCGCGCCCCCTGGAGACCGGCCAGGCGGCGCTCGACCGCCTGCTTGCGGGCCTGGAGCTCGGCCACCTCCTGCTCGACGGTCGGCGGCTCGGCCGGCCGGCAGCAGCCGCACCCGGGGTCGCCCTGGGCCTCAGTGGTGGCCGTCAAAGTGTCGGTCATGTCTTGTCGGTCCTCTCTGCGGTGGCCGTTGGTCAGGGGAGCCGCCGGGTCGTGGCCCAGCAGCCGGCACAGCGCGGCGCGGATCTCGTCCAGGCGGGCACGCTGCTCGTCAATGGCCGCGATACGCCGCAACACGACCTCCCGGGTGTGCCCGCATGGGCAGTTGCCGTCCTCGAGCACGGCCAAGAGCTCGCGGATGTCCCCGAGGCTGAGCTCGAACCACTGGGCACCCTTGATGAACCGGACGCGCTCGAGGGCCGAGTCGTCGTAGTAGCGGTGGCCCGCAGCCGTCCGGCCCGTCTCGGGGAGCAGGCCGAGGCGGCCGTAGTACCGGACCGTGTCGGGGCTGATCCCGGCCTGGTCGGCGAGCTGGGACACGCTCAGGGCCACCGGCCCACGGTAAGGGTTGGAGCCAGCTCCAAGTCAAGGCCATGCTCGGCGCTGGCGCGCCGGGTTTACTCGGGGGCTGCGCCCCCGGCGCACGGCTGGGCCGTGCTCCCCCATCACGCCCGGCTCGCTGGCGCTCGCACGGTCGGGCGGCGCTGGCGCGCCTCGTTCTCTCGGGGGCTGCGCCCCCGGCGCACGGCTGGGCCGTGCTCCCCCATCACGCCCGGCTCGCTGGC